>CAYLOB010000020.1:0-256 GCA_964385205.1 uncultured Candidatus Saccharibacteria bacterium
AGGTGAGAAGGGAAATGAATACGCTCGATTTCGCGGACGAATCATGTTTCCAATATTCGACGGATCAGGTAGGGTGGTCGCATTTTCAGGAAGAATACTTCACGGAGACGCATCAGAAGCAAAATACATAAATAGCCCAGAAACACTCGTGTTTGAAAAATCAAAAATACTTTTCGGTTATAACAAAGCTAAGCGAGAAATGAAAGAAAAAGGATTTACGATTTTGGTTGAAGGACAAATGGATTTACTTCTTAGT
>CAYLOB010000020.1:266-10476 GCA_964385205.1 uncultured Candidatus Saccharibacteria bacterium
AGGCGGGATTCGGAAATACTGTTGCGTCATCAGGAACAGCATTTACTTTTGAACAAGCGGAAATAATCAAAAGGCTTTCAGACGAAATTTACATTGCTTATGATTCTGATAAAGCGGGACAAAATGCATCATTTCGGGCTTGGAAAATTGCACTTCGAAGTGGTCTCAAGGTAAAAGCAGTGACTCTTCCAGAAGGACTTGATCCAGCAGATGCAATTTTAAAAGATAAAAACATATGGCAGAAAGCGATCGAAAGTGCGAAAAGTATCATTGAGTACTATATAGAAATGCTCGGAGGTGGGGACGAAAAAAGAAGAGATGAAATTATAAAAGATAAAATTTTACCTCTTGTTGCTTCAGTTGAAAGTTCTATCGATCAGGCGAGATTTTTACAACATCTTTCTCAAAAAACTGGAATCCCAGAAAATTCTCTTAGAGAAGAGATGCAAAAAATTCCTAAATCAATTGACGAAGAATCGGAGGTATCAAAAAAGGAAATAGTAACATCTAAAGCGGTAAATGGAATTAAACGAAAGGCAATCGCACTCTCTTTTTATTTAAAAGAACACGGGATTGCTGAAAGTGAAAAGTTTAATACAGAATTAGAAAGAATTCTTGAAGATGTTTCAGTTTTAGAGAGAGGTATAAAAGACGAAAAGGATGCGATTTTGTTTGAAGCAGAAATGCATTATGCGAATTCACCAAATTTTTCGAAAATAATTACTGACACACTGTACCTCTTGGAGGATGAGATATTGAAAGAAAAGTTTGCGAGCTCAATGGAGAGATTAAAAAGGGTTGAGTCGGCAGGAGATATAAAAGCAGTAGAGGTGGAGACTATGTATTGTCACGAAATTACTAAAAAATTATCAGAGTTAAAGGCAAAATATTTTAATAAAGACTAAAAAAATATGGCAAAAAACAAAAAAATAAAAAAACAAATAATGAAAAAAACTGCTCCAAAAAAGTCTGTCAAAAAAGCCGTAAAAAAGTCAAAGCCAGCCTCAAAAAAACCTGTTAAGAAAGTAAAAAAAGTGACAGCTTCAAAAAAAGCAGTCAAAAAAGTTTCTCCTGCTTCAACTGCAAAGTCGACAAAGAAAACTGTCGACCTTGAAGCGAAAGCAAGTCAACTCCTTCTTAAAGGAAAAGGGCGTGGATTCGTAACATATGATGAAATTTTAAAAGAATTTCCAAATATCGAAGATGACGTAATGTTTCTTGATACGCTTTATGAAAAACTCCAAGGTGCTGGTATAGATATTTTAGAAGGAGGTGGACTACTCGAAGTACATACAGATGAAGATGATTTCCTAAAGAAATACGGTTATGGAGGTAAAAGTGAAAACTATGACTCTATCCAAATGTATCTTAAAGAAATTGGACAGTATCCTTTGATACATGCCTCTGAAGAAAAGGAACTCGCTAAACGAATTGCGGTAGGGGACGAGGAAGCAAAAAACCTTCTTGCTAAAGCAAACCTTCGACTTGTGGTTTCAATTGCTAAAAAATATGTTGGACGTTCACCGGACTTAACACTACTTGACCTGATTCAAGAAGGAAACCTTGGACTCTTTAAGGCGGTGGATAAATTTGATTGGTCAAAAGGATTTAAATTTTCAACGTATGCAACATGGTGGATCAGACAATCAATCACTCGAGCTCTTGCGGATCAATCTAGAACAATTCGAGTGCCAGTTCACATGGTTGAAACTATTTCAAAATATAAACAAGTTGTACGCCGACTTTCACAAGATTTAGGAAGAGATCCTTTGGCTGACGAAATAGCGGTTGAGATGGGACTTGAAGTGGATAAAGTGTACCAAATCGAAAAAATTGACCAAGCAACTGTTTCTCTCGATACTCCAGTTGGAGACGATGGTGATAAAGAGTCAACATATGGAGACTTTATTGCCGATGATAAAATTCCTTCTCCAGATCAAGACTCATCACACAGAATTCTATCTGATCAAGTTAGAGAGATTCTCGACGATCTTTCAGAAAAAGAGCGAAGGATTCTTGAAATGCGACATGGATTAGTTGATGGAATTCAACATACTCTAGAAGAAGTAGGGAAAATGTTTACAGTAACAAGAGAGCGAATCAGACAAATCGAGGCAAAGGCACTAGAGAAAATTCGAAACCACGATAAAATCGGAAGACTTAAGAATTATTAATACAAAGCCCGTTTACATAAGGTAAACGGGCTTTGCGCCAAGTAATATTTAGGTGTAAATTGAACATATGAAATTCATAAAAACATTTAAGGAACTAAGCAAAAAAGATGCTGATGTGGCAGGGGGTAAAGGAGCGAGTCTGGGTGAAATGACTAACGCTAAAATTCCGGTCCCAGGAGGATTTGTTATAACAAGTCAGTCTTTTGAATTTTTCTTGTCTGAAAATGATCTCACACAAGAGATAGAGTCAATTCTAAAAAAAGTAAATCACAAAGAGATGGAGTCGGTAGAGCGCGCAAGTGAAGAAATCAAGGAGCTTGTTTTAGGTGCGAAGATTCCAAAAGAAATGCAAAAAGAGATAAAGATTAATTTCTTGAAACTCAAAGCAAAGTTTGTGGCAGTTCGAAGTTCTGCAACAGCAGAAGATGGGGCAGAACACGCATGGGCCGGACAACTTGATAGTTTTCTTAATACTACCGCAAAAACACTTGAAGAAAATATTAAGCGATGTTTTGCTTCTCTTTTCACACCACGTGCTATTTTTTATAGATTTGAAAAAGGTTTAAATAAGAGTCATATCTCAGTTGCGGTAGTAGTACAAAAGATGATTCAAAGTGAAAAGTCTGGAATTGCTTTTTCGGTGCATCCAGTAACAGAAGATAGAAATCAGATGATTATTGAGGGTTCATGGGGACTTGGAGAAGCGATTGTGTCGGGACAAATTACCCCAGATTCTTTTGTAATAGAAAAGGATACAAATACTATTATTGATATAAATATAGCAGACAAGACCAAGGGTCTTTTCCGAAATCAAAAAGGCCCTAATCCTGCGGACGGGCACAGCACAAATGTTTGGAAAAATATTCCTACCAAAAGAGTAAATGAACAGTGTCTGTCTGGGAAAGAAGTAATCCAACTAGGAGAGATTATAAAACGAATCGAAAAGCACTATGGATTTCCTTGTGATATCGAATGGGCTTATGCGCGTCCGTCCGCAGGATTAGGAAAAAAAGGACAGTTTTATATAGTACAAAGCAGGCCAATAACAACACTAAAGTAATTTATGAAGAAAGTTGTAAAAAAGGAAGAGTGGACAAGATCGTGGAGTACGAAATATCCAATAGTTTTTTTGGAAGCTTTTGCTGACGGGTATACAAAGTATGCCAAGAAATATTTTGGAAGACCCTTCTTCCAGCCAATTATATTTGAATATAACAAAGGGGTTGCAACTGTCTATCGTAAAGATAAAGAAATTATTAAGATGCAAGGTTATTTTTCAAATGCTCTTTTAAAAGATAAAAATTTTTTGAAAGATAATATTGCAAAAATGTTTGATTTCTTTAAGAAGGTAGAGCATTTAAACAAAAAAGAAATTTTTGGATCAGTGGAATTATTTCAAACATACTTTGAACTGATAGCTCAATCTTTAGCTCTATATATTATGATGATCTGGGCACCAGATGGCATAAGTAGATCTTTGCTTTCTGATTCTGATAAAAATAAATTTATAAAACAGTGTTCTGATGCTCGAAAAAAGACTGAGTATTTTTATCCAGATCTTGTAAATATATTCGAAATACAAGTAAAGAAAATGGAGAAGCAAGTACATTCGAATATCTATGAATCTCTATTTGCATCCAACTTACTTGAAATAAAGAAATTTATTAAACAGAAAAAAATATCTAACCTAAGTAAATTATTGAAACGTTTTGAATACTCAGTATTTATTAAAAAGGGAAAACAAAAAATATTTCTTCTCGATCAAAGAGCGAAAAAATTTATTAACAAATTGATTCCTATTGATCTTAAAATTCAAGAAATTAAGGGAACTGTTGCCATGAAGGGGAAGGTGACGGGAAGTGTAAAAGTGTTATTAAGAGATGAAGACTTGATTAAATTTAGAGATTCTAAAGATACTATACTGGTTTCTACTATGACTAGGCCAGAGTGGATTCAGGTCATGCATACGTCAAGTGCCTTTATTACTGATGCTGGTGGAATGCTGTGCCACGCTGCAATTGTCGCTCGTGAACTCAAGAAACCTTGCATTATCGGTACTAAAATCGCTACAAAGGTGCTTAAAGATGGAGATTTGGTGGAGGTGGATGCAGAAAAGGGAGTGGTAACCACACTTAAGCGGGCAAAATAGCCAAATCTGTGGTATAGTACGAAAATGCTCGAAATTAAGCGCATTTTTGATATTTCTATACCAATTAAGACGGGTATGGTTGTCTACCCTGGAAATCCGGAGGTTGCTATCTCTCGAACTCAAGATATTGATTGTGGAGAAAGTTCTAATGTCTCAAAAATGACACTGGGGAGCCATACAGGAACTCATATTGATGCACCGCTACATTGTATTGCCAATGGTGCCTCGGTAGATGAACTTTCTTTATCAGCTTTCTTTGGTTCTTGTAAGGTATTTGATGCAACGGCAGAACAAGGATCTGTTTCCTTAGAATTTGTACAAACTAAAGATATACACGAAGGTGACAGAATTTTGTTTAAGACAAAAAACTCACTTGTCGGATTTGATACATGGCGAGATGATTATGCGTTTTTGTCTGGAGAAGCTGCGGAATATTTGGCTACAAAAAGCATACTACTTGTTGGAATCGACTTTCTTTCGATTAAGCAAAAGGGAAGTAAAGATAATAGACCGCATTTAGAATTTCTTTCGAGGAACATTCCTATTCTTGAAGGAATAAACTTAAAAGAAGTTGAAGAAGGGGAATACTTACTTTCTGCATTTCCTCTAAAAATTTCTCATGGTGATGGAGGGCTTACAAGAGCGGTTTTAATGAAAGAATAATATGTCTAAAAAAGTGAAACAAGATTATAAAAAAGAACTCAAAATTGCAGAGACAATTGCACGAAAGGCAGGAAAAATAATGCTATATTATTTTGACCGTGATCAACAAAAAGAAATAAAAAAAGACAATTCTTTTGTAACCATTGCAGATAAAAAGATCAATTCAATGGTTATTAAAGAAATAAAAAAAGTCTTTAAAAGCGATGATATAATCGGAGAAGAAGAGAGTGTTGGATCGTATGGTTCTGGAAGAAAATGGTTCTGTGATCCAATCGATGGAACCGCAGCTTATGTATATGGAATACCAACAGCAATGTTTTCACTTGGACTTGTGGTAGATGGAGTACCAGTTATGGGTGTTATATACGATCCATTTTTAAACAAACTTTATAGAGGTGTCAAAGGTTATGGAAGTTTTCTAAACAAAAAGCGTCTTGTTGTTTCAAATCAAAATTTAAAGGATGGTGTGTTTGCAGGATCAGGTAGTCTGGCACGATGTATGAAAGAACCCTTTTCGACATTTTTAAATAATATTAGATCAAAAGGTGCACGTGTTTTTTCTGTCAGTGGTGTTGTGTATAAGGCAGGACTTATAGTTTCTGGAAAATTAGTTGGACACGTAGAACCTGGTGTAAATAACCATGATATATGCGCAGTACAGGTTATTATTGAAGAAGCCGGCGGGAGGGTTACAGCACTCGATGGATCAAAGCTTACTTATTTGTCACCTTTTAAGGGAGCTATTTTATCTAACAATGTTGCGTACAAAGAAATTCTTAAAGAAGTAAAACTATTACTGAAATAACTAAAATGCAAAAAACAATTACAATTAAAAATATCGTCTTTTCTTACACTGAAAAACCCCTTCTCAAAGGAGTGTCGTTTAAGTGTACCGAAGGTGAGCGACTATGTATCTTGGGAGAAAATGGGTGTGGTAAGTCAACGCTCCTCAAGATTATTGCAGGGGATATTGATTCTTTTGAAGGAAATATTGATAAAAGTACGCACATGAGAATTGCTTATGTGCCTCAAGAGTTTGAACCAAAAGAATTTGAAACAACAGTTTCGGATTATATGATCAAGAGGGCGGGTGTAACTGTTGCAAAAAGAGTTGATGATATTGCAAAAAAGCTCGGGCTTGATATTTCTCGTATCATGAATCGAACTTGTGGTTCGCTCTCGGGAGGACAACAGAAGCTCCTGGCTCTCTCAGTGGTACTTGCAACAAATCCTGACTTTATTCTTCTGGATGAACCTGAAAACCACATTGATATTGTAAGTCGGATGGTGCTTATCGAAATGCTTCAAGAATATCGAGGAAGTATTATCTTTATTTCTCATGACCGATTATTTATAGATGCACTTGCAACAAAAGTGGCGGAAGTTACGGGAGGAGTAATGCATTTGTCAGAAGGAGGATATGAAGATTATATTCAAAGTAAAATGGAGCGAATCGGCGGACTTCAAAGACAATATGATGCAGAAAGTAAGCGGATTAGACAACTCGAGGCAACCGTAGTTATTCTTCGCCAAAAAGCATTTCGTGGAAAAGAAATTTCTGCATATAAACGTAAGATGGAGGAGTTGAATGAACTGAAAGCAAAGCATAAGGAATCAGACAGACCAGAAGATAAAAAAACTAAAATTAGAATTCATCAAAAGGGTGATGGGCTCCATGGAGGAAAGCTTCTTTGGAAGATGAAAGATGCCGGATATCACTACGAAGGAAGTAAGAACGATATATTTAGAAATGTTCATTTGGAAATTCGAACCGGGGGACATATTGTACTTCTTGGACGAAACGGCTCTGGTAAATCAACATTTCTTAAATGTTTGATTGAAGAATGGAAATTAACAAAGGGTGAAGTTGCATGGACTCCTGGAATTACGTTTTCTTATTTTGATCAACATGCACACTTTGATGAAAGTAAAACTCCTGTTGAAGCGGTTGTTGATGCGCTACATTGCGATGATGAAGCTGCACGAAGTGTTCTTGGAAGTATGAGATTCAATAGTGAAAAAATGTCAGTACCAATACAGAGTTTGTCTGGTGGAGAACGAATGAGAGTACGATTTGGAATTGTGTTTGGACGAAAGAGTGACGTAATTATCTTTGACGAACCAACCAACCATCTCGATGAAGTGACGTGGGAAATCTTACTTATGGCCTGCAAAAATTCTAAAAGTACAATACTCCTTGTAAGTCACGACTATGAATTTATAGAAAACTTCAACCCTTCTGTATTTTGGGTTATTCACAAACAAGAAGTTTTGCCACGATATAAAGACCTCGGAGATCTCCTCGAAGAAATTAAAGATTAAGTTATAATTATAATTAGTTTTATGAAGAAGGAAATTAAAACCAAAAGTGTTTTTGCGCACTATAAACTTGCAATACAAAAAAAATCTTTCGTAGTACTGGTAATAAACGGTATAGTTTTTGCTATAAGTGCCTATATAGGAAACGTACTTGCTCCAACTTACTATAAAGGAATTGTTGACGCTATTACGACTGGGGAACCAAAGGGGGTTGTATTACATTTTTTCTATTTAATTATTGGTGCAGGTGTTTTGCAGACTTTATTTTCTCGAATTTATGAATACTTTGAATCAAGATCAATATCAAAAATATTGAAGGATGTTATGAATTATGGAATGAATAAACTAACAAATCATTCGTATCAATTTTTCGCAAACAATTTTGCGGGATCTTTGATAACAAAAACTAAACGATTTGCAAAATCTGCTGACACAATGATTGAAATGATTATGAGAGATTTCATATTTGCAGCTGTTAGTGTTGTGGGAATTTTGATTATTTTAACTAGAACTTCTTCTTTGTTAGCTGTTGTTGCACTCTTTTGGTTTGTTGTATTTTTTGGATTTATGATTTATGCAACAAGAAAACGAATACCTTTAGAAAGGGCGAGTAGTCTGATGGAGTCTAAGGTGACAGGGGTGCTTTCAGATATTATTACAAATGTATTAAATCTTAAAATATTTTCTTCAAAACAAAGGGAGGAAAAATATTTTAGTAGTGTACTAGAAGAGGAGCACAAAATAAGAAGTAAGGCGTGGGATTATGCATCTCGGTCTTATAATATTCAATCTATCATTACTTTATTGGCGAAGACTTCGCTCATAGCTCTTTCTGTTTTTCTTTGGTTAAAAGGAATCTCAACTCCCGGTACAATTATTTTGATTATATCGTACAGTACCATTCTCTTTGATCGCTTAGGATACTTAGGTAGTGCTATTAGAAGATTTATAGATGCTTATATAAACGCTGCTGAATTTACAGAACTTCTTGATCAACAAATTGAGATTGTTGATCCTAAGAATCCTGAAGAGTCTAAAATAAAGAGTGGTGAAGTAAAATTTAACCAAACAACTTTTGCCTACAATAAAAATTCAAATGTAATAGAAAATTTAAAACTTGATATTAGGTCAGGAGAAAAGGTTGGTATTATAGGTACATCAGGTGCAGGTAAAACTACAATCACGAAACTTCTTCTTCGTTTTGCTGATGTTACGGGTGGGAGTATTACTATTGACGGACAAGACATTCGGAGTATAACTCAAGATGATTTGAGGCGGGCAATTTCTTATGTACCACAAGATCCGATTCTCTTTCACAGAACACTTCGAGAAAATATTGCATATGGAAAAGTTGATGCAACGCTTGAAGAGGTTGTCAGAGCCTCTAAAGAAGCACATGCAGATGATTTTATTTCGAGCTTACCTTTAGGGTACGACACTCTAGTGGGTGAAAGAGGAATTAAGCTTTCAGGCGGTGAACGTCAACGAGTGGCGATTGCCAGAGCAATACTTAAAAATGCCCCAATTCTGCTCCTGGACGAAGCAACAAGCGCGCTTGATTCGGTGTCTGAAATGCATATAAAGGAAGCCTTAAATCGTCTTATGGAAGGAAAAACTACTATTGTGATTGCTCACCGACTTTCAACCATTGAGAAAATGGATCGGATTATTGTGCTTGAAAAAGGAAAGATTGTTGAAGAAGGGGGTCATAAGGAACTTTTAGCTAAAAAAGGTACATATTTCAACTTTTGGAATCATCAAAATGGTGGGTTTATTAGTGATGCGGAGTAAATAGTTGGTTTGTTGGAACGGGCTTTATGTTAATATGAGAGATATATTAATTTAACAAATTTATGAAAAAAATCATTTTAGGAATTGTGTTTAGTTTTGTATTTTTAACTTCAAGCGTATCTGCAACAAGTTCTACCGCAACCATTGATTATGCAGAGGTAAAGAAACATGATGTTCTAATAGAGACTTTAGATAATCTTACTTTTGAGGTGAGTAAAATGAAGGTTTCTGGTAAGATTACACAAACAGAAGAGGAGTCGTTTCATTCAGTCATAAAGAATCTTCGTCAGTTGGTTACAAAACAGTATTTTAAAAATGACCCAACAACAATTGAATATTCTATCCCTTTCATTACATCTATCGATA
The DNA here is from genome assembly GCA_964385205.1 of uncultured Candidatus Saccharibacteria bacterium. Classification (GTDB taxonomy): domain Bacteria; phylum Patescibacteriota; class Minisyncoccia; order Phycocordibacterales; family CAIRYW01; genus JAUPVJ01. The sequence continues at coordinate 9,729 of CAYLOB010000020.1, forward strand.
TAACTTCGGGGCCTATTGGAACAATTGTAACTCTTAAAGGAGTTAATCTTGCTGGATTCGAAGGAGACTTAGATGCTTGGATAGAGAATGGTGCAGGAGAAAAAGGATACCTTCCTGGAATTTATTCAGGTCAAGTGAAGACGGGTCAAATTACAGTTATGATTCCAGAAAAAGCTTGTAAACAAAGTAATGGTTATTCTGGTAACCCTTGCACAAGTTATTTAAACATCACTCCTGGTGTTTACAAACTTTATACAAGTCCCTGGAGTAAAAAAAGTAATGTTGTGACATTTGAAGTTACTTCACCTGACGCTTCAGATAAAATTAATGCGAAAACATTTTTTATTAGTGGAGTGAAAAACAACGATAATGAGTGCGGAATAGAGTTGATTGAAGTGAATTATGGAGTAAGAAGTAATTCACCACTCAGAGATATTTTAAATACCTTACTTTCTATAGTTTCTCCTTATGGAGATGATTCCAAAATTACAAACCCTATCGCAAAACACGCTCTGTGGATTGATAGCGTTTCAATTAAAGATCGTGTAGCTATCATTAAATTAAAAGCAAAAGAGTGGGAAACCACTTCGTCAGGATATTGTTCAAAATATACAGTGTATGCACAGATCAAAAAGACTGCACTACAATTTTCGACTGTAGATGAGGTGGAAATATATGTAAATAATGAAAATTTGGCAGACGCTTTGAATCATTAATTTAAGAAAAACAACCGCTGCACCCTTTGGGT
>CAYLOB010000021.1:0-277 GCA_964385205.1 uncultured Candidatus Saccharibacteria bacterium
TCGTAATCTTTTAAAAGATAAGGAACTTAATGAAAAAGCAGTATGTGCAAAATTTGCACATACTGCCAACGATGGAAAAACGTATACTGTTCAGTATTATAACTTAGACGTTATTTTGGCAGTCGGTTATAAAACAAATTCAAAACGTGCTATAGAGTTCCGTAAATGGGCAACAAAGATTTTACATGAACATATTACCCGAGGATACACTATAAACCGCAAACAAATCCAGAAGAACTACAACGAATTTCTTAAAACAGTTGAATCTATCAAAAAC
>CAYLOB010000021.1:287-9797 GCA_964385205.1 uncultured Candidatus Saccharibacteria bacterium
GCTGCCGGCGCATTCACCGTAGCTCAAGCTGGACTTGTCGGCGCTGCTATGGGAAGTATTATTGGTCTTGTTTGGAACTTCATTGGCTACAAATTTTTTGTCTTCAAAAAGTAGTCTCCTCTATCAAAAACCTTCTTCCTGAACACATAGCCCTTGATCCTAAAGCCATCCTCGAACTTATCAAGGAATTTTCTAGCACTTGGATGTCACTTGATGCTTATGACAAGGAGGAGCTTAAACCTTTTGGTACAAATAAAACAACTATTAAGCTGGATGGTGAAGAACTCATGAATGCAATCATAAATCTCCGTATCGAACTAATCAAGAAGAAAGAAGCGACAGACATTTTCGCACAAGAAAGAAGTTCTGGAAATGTTGCCGGTATTGTGGGGAATATCATGCAATCATTTGGTGGCAAAGATGTCTACAAAACAGCAGAAGAAAAAGCTGCACACCTTTTGTATTTTATGGTCAAAAACCATCCTTTTGTTGATGGAAATAAGAGAAGTGGGGCATTTGCATTTATCTGGTTTATACGCAAAGCTCGGATCAAATCGGCTCGAAACATTAACCCAAGCGCTCTCACAGCTCTCACACTCCTTATTGCCGAAAGTAATCCTAACAAGAAAGACCAAATGATCGCACTCGTGACACAGATGCTCAAATAACCCATACTCTCGCAAAAAGTGACAAAATAGGGAACTTGTGTTATTGTTCCATCAACACAGATCCTTGAACCAAACAAAAAAACGACCAGAAATGACCAAAATTCATTTTTTCGACTTCTCAACACCTTCTCATGATCCTGACTTTTCTACTACTTTTTCTAGGAGCTACTCTAGGCAACTTCAGCTTTTAAGACGTTTTGCTAAGGCTGATGATATTTCCTGGGAATTTGACTTTGATGAAGCAACTCCCGACGAGATATACTTTTGGACCGAGGCAGACCTCATTGTCAGAGCTGAGAGAGCCTTCTCCCAAGATAAGATAGTATTTCTTGAGGGGTGTATTGTGGAGTTGAACGATTTCTGTCACTTCCTTGCCCTGTTTAGCCGAGTCTTCGGCTCGCTGCCAGATGTGACTAGTGAAGATTTCTATTCGATTTCTTTTGCAAGCCCTGTTAAGGACATGAAAAGGCACTATCAATTTGTTGGAAGACTTCTAGGCGCACCTGTATAAGGTAGCGCTTTTTTAATATCAAAAAGTGGATTCATGTTTTTAAAAAATGATAGAATGATGTAATGATTGAAAATAAAGAGATAGAAATTAAAACACAATTTATTGTTAGGTGTAGAGTTATGGTAGTAAAGGACGGAAAACTTCTTGTTGTAAAACACCATCCTGAAGCGAAGTTTTATGCACTCCCTGGAGGTCATATGGAGGCAGGAGAGACTCCACTTCAGTGTATTGTGCGAGAAATCAAAGAAGAACTTGGGGTCGAGCTCAAGCATCCAGAACTCAAATATGTCTACAAATGGAATATGTCGAAGGATGGAAAACCAAAGATTGAGAGTCTTGAGTTTTTCTTTCTTGTGAAGGATGAAGGTGAGTTCGAGAATTTCGAGAGCAACAAGCGGACACATGGATTCGAGATTGTCGATTTCAAATGGATAGAAAGGGGAGAGGAAATTGTACTTTTACCTGAAGTTATAGGTCAAGAATTTAAAGACAACGGCTTTGATTTTGTAGGGGTAAGATTTTTGGAAAATTAAATCCAGCGCTAAATTTTCTAACAAAAAAATTATTGCTGGATCAAAAAAAAGCAAAAGCGAGTTCGCTTTTTTTTGTGTGCTATTGCCAATTTCTCACTTCGAAACGGACCCCGTTTATGTTGCCGGAAAGAAAAAAATTTTCAGGTTTTTTCGTTACAATATTCAACTGAAATGTCCCAGACGGCTCCTTATCAACGAATAATCTACCGTAGATTATTGGAAAATGGCTGTCTTCTTTACCAATCAACCATCGACCAGTTCCGTCTATAAGTCCGCATTTGAACTCCTTTAAACTTCTGTCCCATATAACTACGGAAGGTGTCCACCTACCGCCGTCGTATGAAAATTTCCATGTTGCCGACTCTTTAGTGTCCGAGGTGGTTTCTTTGGATGATTTTGATCCAGTAGACCAGACTTTACTTAGACTAATGGTGTTACATTTTGCCAGCAAAGAAAGTGCAATGATAATCAAAAAAAAGACAAGTCCAATAAAAAAAGATTTGGTCTCGTAGCGCATAAATTTTGAAAGAATGTTTAGCGCACTTTATCATAAAAATTTACCTTTACATAATGAAGGGTAAAATGTTGCAAAATGTGCATTTTTGAAGTAAAACTGAGAGTAGAAAATTAAACCTGAACATTTTTTTATGGACTTCATTGTAAGACATCGTCTAGTAAGTGGTGCACTTGAAATTATTTTCCCCAACCAATTGGTTACACTCGGTGATCTTGAGAGATTTTTCTTAGATCGAAAAATGGGTAAACGTATTTCAGAACACGATCGGCTACTCAGTCAAATAAACCTAAGGTGGTATATATGTCGAATGCTTACCTGCGGAATGCAAGTTGAAATCGAATCAGCTACTGACAAAATTAAAATTCTGGATGAAATTGCCGATGAGAATAGGCACCCGTGTGGAAATTTGATTGAAGCAGCAGCGGCTGTAAGAGTGGGAGCAATCCCAAACTGGCAAATTACACGTATGTTGTTCAGTTTGCGTAAACAAGAATTCAAAAAGAAGGATGTTGATTGGTCTATTCATTTAAACGAAAAGCCACTCCAAATCTTTTTGGAAGAAGGTGTGGTCAAAGCAATTGTAGATTACGCAGGCAATTTGACTACTGGGTACTTGCACCCTGCTTGGATCAGCTATCTCGAGCTTCAAAATCGTGAATTGTTTGAGCTCATTACTCACCACATCATTTTTGAGTATGGTGGGATTGACCAACTTTCGTTTTTACTTGAAAGAGGTGGCATTTTCTTACCTTGGCACGAGAGGGTAATTTATGGCAAGATCGCTCATGTAAAAAGGTTTTTCCCGAAACGGTTTGCTAACTATGGTAATTTATCAGCATGAAAGTGCTGATTTTTTTATGTTAAAATTCTACTCAATGTCAGAAACAATAATGCTACAAGGAAGAAACGTAGAGTACACAAAAAGAACGAGTGCTCGTTCAAGACACCTTCGTCTTTCTGTTAAAGTTGACGGGTCAGTTGTGGTAAGTCACCCCAAATTTATAAGTGGCGAAAAGATTGAAAAATTTATTGAGGAAAAAGCTAGCTGGATAATTGAAAAACTTAGATATTTTGACTCGTTCGATCGAACTCTTTTAAAAACTAAAAAGGGTGGAAAATTAAATTTTGCGAGTAAAAAAAATGATGCACTCTTGTTTGTAACTGAGAGGGTTATGTATTGGAACAAATTTTATAACTTTACATTTAAAAACATAAAAGTTAAAAATCAAAAAACAAGATGGGGAAGTTGTTCTAAAAGCGGAACACTGAGTTTTAATTATAATTTAATCGACTTACCTAAAGTACTTTCTGATTATGTAGTGGTCCATGAACTATGCCACTTGAAGGAATTTAATCATTCTAAAAAATTTTGGAATCTGGTTGCAAAAACATTTCCAGATTTTAGGCAACATCGTGAAAAACTAAAGAAATATATAGTGTAATGAATGGAAAGAAAGTTTGATTGTTTTATATTAAAAAAGCACCTCGTACTCAGGTATGAGGTGCTGGTATTTTGATTTGCTTTATATCAATCTGGCCTAGGTACCGGTCGGAACCGGCTCTTCGGTATTGTCCGGAACAACAGCAGGAGGGGTAACGGACTCTGTATCCTTGTCGTCATCACCGCCTTGGGGCTTTCCACCACAGATGAAGATGTTCAATGTTGCGGTTTGAAGCAGGCCGGATTCGACGAGTTCCTCAGCGATTTCCTCCCACGGGGTTTTCCAATCCTCACGAGTGTCGTCCTCGCGGGCGATGACTTCGAAGTTCTCGCGAACCGCGATGACCTCCATCCCTTCGGGACAGAGCGGGTGATAGTCGGCGTAGAGGAGGCCGTGGAACAAGTGATCCACGAGATGGAACTCACGGTCTGCGATCTTCGCTTCATCAAGCAGAGTCTGGATCGCTTTGACGGCCTCTGTCCGCTTTGTTTGGATAGCGGGGCCGGTCTCGCCGAGTTCTAGAACGTCAGCTTTGTAGCAGGCGACGAGATCTCCGATTTTCGAGGCGACTTTCTGATATACGTCGAGAAGGCTTTTCCGGACGGCCCAGAGCTTTTGCATCTTATCAGGAAGGGTGCCGAGAACGGACTCCTTGTCTGTCTCGGTCTTCCGTGTGGGTTTAACTTCGGTGATGTTGGTAGTGAGAAGGCCAAGGAGTTTGGCCAGTAACGTCGTGTCTTTCATTGTTCTGTTTGGGTTGGTGCTGTTCTTGCAGCTTCAGTCAGAGCAGATTTGCACTGAGACAAGGCTTTAGATACAGCTTTAAATCGATATATTTTACAGATTTAAAGCTGTATCTAAAGGACACTTCCAAGACTTTTCTAGTCCATTTTAAAGAGCGTTAGGGGACATATTAAAACTAAATTATAATTTAGTCAATACCTTGCTTAGTTTGCTAATTATTAAATTAAAATTCAATATAGGAAAATTTTAATGATATTTTTTGATATAATAAAAGGATAGGGTCGAACCTAATTATTATTAAATATTTATATTAAAATATATGATGAGAATGCATTATGGTGGTGGAGGTTTTGGATATGGATATGAAGGATCAACTTTTCTTTGCGCTGTAATATGTATAGTTGTACTTATCGACTTAGTTTTACTTGGAGTGTGGTTGTGGCAAAAAATTAGAAGAGAAGAAAGAGAGGGGTGTACTCATAAACATGATGAAGGGCATCAAGAGCATCATGAGCACGATCACCATCATTAGACCTTTCACTCCTGTACCCTGAATTTTCTTTGGAGGAAAATTCGAGTAAAGGAGGAGGAATTAAAAGAAGTTCCTAGTGAACTTCTTTTAATTCCGACGGAAATACTCAAATTTCCTTCCTTTAGAAATTTAGGGTACCCCCGTCTCCTGCACCCTGAATTTTCCTTATAAGGGAAAATTCGAGTACTCCCGGAGAAGTTTCAAAGACATACCATCGGTATATCTTTGAAACTTCTCCTCCTGTGGATAACTTACTTGCAGTTATGAAAGCGAGGTAGTATAGTTATTGAAGGTTAAGAAAACAGAAGATAACTTCGTAAGAATTTATCGCTCGATATAGCAATATGTCGATATAGAGTTTCTCGAGCTACAATTAATCCGTCTCAATTTATTGTTACGGATTTTTTGTTTGTATTTTTTTATATTTAGAAAGAGATGTTACTATAATGGAGTAAATGAAAATAATAAAAAAGTCTTTTAAATTTTTGATCTCCTTTGTTATAGTTTTTGCTTGTTGTTACTTTGTGTTTTCTTTGATCGTTAGACCATCACTTGATCGTAACTGGACTCGTGACCAAAAGATTCTTGCTACGACAGAATTTAAAAATGATGAAGTTTTTATAAAAAATATTCGTAATATCAATTATCGAACAACTTCTGATTATGATGTTTCGTATTACGACAAAGTGTTCGATTTAAATAAACTTGAAAGTGTTTGGTTCGTTGTAGAACCATTTTCTGGACACGGGTTTGGGTCAGCACACACACTCATGTCATTTGGCTTCGAGGGCGGAGAGTATGTTTCTATATCGGTTGAAATAAGAAAAGAGGAGGGTGAATCGTTCTCAGTAATCAAAGGACTCCTTAGACAATATGAGCTTGTATACGTAGTTGCGGACGAGCGAGATGTAATTAAACTTCGATCTAACTATAGAAAAGATAAAGTGTTTTTGTATCCTATAAAAGTTAGCAAAGAAAAAGCTAGAGCAATGTTTGTTTCAATGCTTGAAAGAGGAAATAAATTAGGAAATGATCCAGAATTTTACAATACAATAACAAGTACCTGTACAACAAATATTGTAAATCACGTAAATGATTTAACTCCAAATAAAATTCCATTTAGCTTTAAAACGCTTATGCCTGCATATTCTGACGAATACGCTTTGTCACTTGGACTTATAGATGACGTAGAGACAGATATAACTAAATTACGAGAAAAGTATCTTATAAATGAAAAGGCTGAAAAGTTTGGAGACGACCTGGAATTTTCTAAAAAGATAAGATAATAATTTTTTAAAAGCATTTTGAGGGTGGGGACACGATTGTCCCCACCCTCACGTTTTTGTTGGTTATCTCTCATTCCAACACTTCTATTATCGATACTGGACGTACGGCGCCTACTCTTTCGACTTAGAGTGTGTTCAAACTACGATCTTCACCGGAAGCTTATGTTCACCTCCTTTTCTATTTTGTTGTTGCGCTTCCAGCCTGAGAGCCAGCATCTTTGTGCCCGTAGCACGAGTGAACTGAGCCTAAAATATATTATCTTTTAACAAACTTTTTGGCAATTTGAAGGCTTAAATTAAGTGTGATATAGTTTATAAGTCTAATGACCCGACTGACAATCGGCGAGGATATAAAAAATTGAGTTACAAAACAGGGTGGCACCGCGGTGAATAGAAATCGCCCCTGAAAATTTAAGCGACAGCTTTAATTTTCAGGGGCGAATTTTAGTTATAAATTTATCATCTTAATATTATGCGAACTTTTAACAAGGACTTAGAAGGGAAAATTGGAGAAGAAGTAACAATCAAAGGATGGATTGATATAAGACGAGATCAAGGAAAACTTATTTTCTTAGACTTTCGTGATATGACAGGTGTTGTTCAAGGTGTTGTTTTACCTGGAAGCCCTGCAATGACTACAGCGCAGACAGTTCGACCAGAGTGGGTTGTGGAAGTTAAAGGAAAAGTAAATGAACGTCCAGAGAAAAACAAAGTGATAGGTAAACTAAATGGAGCAATTGAACTGGAAATTTTGGAAATGAATGTACTGAACGAGTCTGAAACTGTTCCGTTTGACATAGGAAGTGATACTCGAGCAGTTGGAGAAGATGTGAGAATGAAATATCGATTTGTCGATTTGAAAAGTGCACGAATGCAGAGGAATTTAAAAATGCGAAGTGAAGTGTTTTCAATCGCACGAAATTACTTGAAGGAAAAAATGTTTACTGAAGTTGAAACTCCGATTTTGACTAAATCAACACCTGAAGGTGCGCGTGACTATCTTGTACCGAGCCGTATAGAGCAAGGACATTTTTATGCACTTCCACAATCGCCACAACAATACAAACAACTTTTGATGACAACAGGTTTAGAGCGATATTTTCAATTTGCGAAGTGTATGCGAGATGAAGATACAAGAGGGGACAGGCAACCTGAGTTTACTCAACTCGATGTTGAGATGAGTTTCCCTACAGAAAATGAAATCATGGAACTTATGGAGGAACTTTTAATCAAAATAGTTACAACACTTTATCCAGAAAAGAAAATTCAAGCTATCCCGTTCCCACGAATCCCTTACAAAGAGGCTATGGAAAAGTATGGAATCGATAGGCCAGACATAAGAGAAAATAAAGAAGATCCGAATCTTCTTGCTTTTTGTTGGGTAGTTGATTTTCCAATGTTCGAAAAAACAGACAAAGGTGCTTGGACTTTCACACACAATCCTTTTTCTGGATGTAAAAAGGAGTGGGAGGAATCAGTTTCAAAAAAGGAAAACTTAGGAGAAATCATCGCCTCACAATACGACATAGTACTTAATGGATTTGAAATAGGAGGAGGAAGTGTACGAAATCATCGCCCTGAACTTCTTAAAAAAGTGTTTGAAATCCTTGGTTATAGCGAAGAAGATATAAATGAAAAGTTTGGCCACATGTTGAAAGCCTTATCACTTGGAACTCCTCCTCACGGTGGAATCGCATGGGGAATGGATCGACTTATGATGCTACTTCATAACGAAGCGAGTATTCGAGAGGTGATTGCATTTCCAAAAACCGGAGAAGGAAAGGATTTTATGATGGATGCACCGAGCAAAGTGTCGTCTGAGCAACTTCTTGAACTTGGAATTTCTATCAATAAAAAAGATAAATAAAAAACCACAACTATTACGTTGTGGATTGAGAGAAAAGTGAAAGGATTCTTTCGACACATGCTGGACAAAAGAGCTTTTGTTCTGCTACTTTAGTTCCTTGGTGTGTCACAGACATCCATCGAGCCCACGGGTGATCTCCTCCAGCTGCGACAGAATGCGAAATAGGACCTGTACACCGAGTATGTTGACCTTTGCAACCAGAGCATTCATAGGTTTCATAGTCTACCTTTCCGGTATATCCAGATTTATTCCGAAACCAGGGATTTCTTTGCGCTTCGTCAGTTGTGAGTGTGCCGCATTTTGCTTTACAAGCCTCTTCACCACAAAAAAACATTTGGGGTTTACCTTGGAAATGTAAATCTACCCATCCTGGGGGTTTTCCTGTAGAAGAAGTTGCTTCTGTCCCACATTCGGCACAGTAAAATTTCGAGTGGGTTGATATAGGTTTTTCGCTCATAAAAAAAACAATTTATTCAGTATTAAAACTAAGTCATCTTAAGAATAAATGCAAGCTTTCAAAAAAAGAACCAGCGATTAACAGGTTCTCGGTTTGCATCTTGGACATAGGTTATTTTCCCAGCCACGAACATTTCCTCCGAAAGACACACAATCTGCGGGCTCAACGATTACTAACTCTTGTCTTTTACAACCTCTACAACGACAGGTTTTGTAGGTCGCAATCGCTACGTACTAGGGGGGTTCGAGCTTTGGTACAAAAAAAAGATTATCACTAAAGTTTTTTGAGCACTTAAAGCAAAAAATTCGAAGATAATAACCTGACGTGTGTGATGTCCATCCAGAAGGAAGAGCTAGGAAATCATTCCTGCGATTTCTTTTTGGTCTACACCTTTTTCTACACCTTGCACATGTACAAATCTTTTTCACAAAATGAGCATAGAATTCAAAGTTAATTTACTATATAATGAGAGATATGCAAGCGGGCAGTTTTGTTATAAAAAATGAAAAATTCGAGGGACCACTCGATCTGCTTTTGTCTTTGATTGAAAAAAGAAAACTACTTATTAATGAATTTTCTTTGGCACAGATAACAGATGATTATATTGCATATATTCAACGAACTCCTGAACACACTATTTCTAAACAAGCAGACTTTATTCTTATTGCTTCAACACTCCTTCTTATAAAATCTCGCTCACTCCTTCCTGAAATTTCACTCTCTAATGACGAAGAGGAAAATATTGACGACCTTCAGAAGCGATTAAAGCTTTACAGTCGTATGAAAGATTTGTCACTACACATAAAGACGATGTATTTAAGTTCGCCACTTTTCTTTGCTCGAGATGACAGGGGTGTGCGAGTTATTTTTGCTCCTGACAAAGGTATAAATACAAATTCAATTCATGGTGCCATTCTTGATGCACTTCAGAAAATTCCTAAAAAACCAGAAAT
>CAYLOB010000022.1:0-6904 GCA_964385205.1 uncultured Candidatus Saccharibacteria bacterium
ATAAATTTGAAGAAAGTGTTCTTGTTAAAAGTTTAGATCGACTTTTAAGTAAAGATGATTATCTAGGCCTTATAAAAACAAGTTGGCAAAAAGCATTATGAAAAAAGAAACCATTTTAATTGCAACAGGAGTTTATCCGCCCGAAATTGGGGGACCTGCTATGTATGCAAAGAATATTAAAGATGCTTGGGAGGCACAAGAAAAACGGGTCTTGATTGCTACTTTTGGTTTTGAAAGAAAACTGCCGACAGGCGTAAGACATTTATATTTTCTACTTAGAAATATATTTAAAGTTATAAAATCAGATTTTATAATTGTCTTAGATACATGGAGTGTTGCATTTCCAATTGCAGTTACTTGTCTCATTTTAAACAAAAAATTTGTAGTTAGAACAGGAGGAGACTTTTTATGGGAGTCTTATGTTGAAAGAACAAAAAAGAAAGTTTTATTTCGATTATTTTACGAAGAAGAAAGGAAAAATTTTAGCTTAAAGGAAAAAGTTATTTTTAATGTTACTAAATGGATTTTAAAAAGGTCTAATAAAATTATTTTTAGTACAAATTGGCAGAAGGAAATATGGGCACCATATTATACTTTTGAAGACAAAAAAACTGTGATTGTAGAGAATTGTTATGAAAAAAAATCTTTTGAAGAGTCAGTCGTTAATAAAAAATTTATCGGTTCAGTAAGAAATCTTGTGTGGAAAAATACCGATATGTTAAGACAGTCTTTTGGTGAAAGTGGATTGAGTGAACAGGGATTTACTTTAGATTTACAAAACTATCCATATGATAAATTTTTAGAACAAATAAAGTATTCCTATGTTGTGATTTTAGTTTCTTTAGGGGATATAAGTCCGAATATGATATTAGATGCTATTAAGTTTAATAAACCATTTATTTGTACAAAAGAATGTGGTATTTATGAGAGAATAAAAGAAATCGGGATATGGGTCGATCCACTTGATGTGTCAGATATTCGTGAAAAAATGCTTTGGCTCTCTGAACCGGTTAATTATGCTAGTCAAAAGGAGAAGGTTGCAAAGTTTAATTTTACTCACTCGTGGCAAGAGATTTCGAAAGAAATACTTTTATTAAAACAATGAAGTTGCTTATTATTACACAATCGGTAGATAAAAATAATCCAATTCTCGGTTTTTTTCATCGATGGATAGAAGAATTTTCAAAGAATTTTGATTTTGTGACAGTTGTTTGTCTAGAAAAAGGGGAATATGATCTCCCTAAAAATATTCGAGTTTTGTCTTTAGGTAAGGAGTCAGGTAAATCTAGATTTAAATATGTATTAAACTTTTATAAATATATTTGGCAAGAGAGGAAAAATTATGATGCAGTTTTTGTTCATATGAATCCTGTGTATATAATTTTAGGAGGATTGTTTTGGAAACTATGGCAAAAGCCCGTCAGTCTTTGGTACACACATAAGAATGTTGACTTAAAATTACATCTGGCTGTATTGTTTTTGAATACAATATTTTCTGCATCAAAAGAAAGTTTTAGGTTAAAGTCTAAAAAGTTACGTGTTGTGGGGCACGGTATTGATACTAATATTTTTAGACCAGGAATTGGTTATAAGGAACCTTATACTATACTTTCAGTAAGTAGATTGGCTAAAACAAAAAATCAAGCAATTATGATTGAATCCTTAAGGATGGTAAAAAAGGAAGGTTATAATTTTGTTTTAATCCTGGTTGGCGGTCCGGTGACGGATTTAGATAAAGAGTTCGAAAAACAACTTAAGGAAAAAGTAAAAAAATACGAACTACAGGACTCAGTCATTTTTATTGGTCCTATTAAGCCAGATACTGTTGCGTTTTATTATAATAGAGCCAATCTTTTTCTAAATTTGAGTGACACCGGAAGTCTAGATAAGGCAATTCTAGAAGCGATGGCTTGTGGCCTTCAAATATTAACATCTAACGTTGCTTTTAAATTTATCCTTCCAGAAAAAAATTTTACGAGTAATGATCCTGTGGAAATAGCTCGGTGTATTATCTTACTTTCTAAACAAGATGTTGATATTAAAATGCGTGAATTTGTGGTTGATAATCATGAGCTTATCCAGCTTATTGGACGCATGAGTTTAATGATTAAGAAACAATAATGAATCACAAAGAAAGTATAGTTGATCTTTTTATTCTACCAAGTCAGAATAAAAATAATAGGTACATAGAGCTTCTTTTAGGAAGTATTGATAAATCATTATTTCGTGTTCAATCTGGTAATAATGATAATCTGTTGAATATATTCATGGCAATTTTAACTCATGGACCAAGTTGCACAGACCGCATTATTCATATCCAGTGGTCAACAGTACTTTATGGGAGTAAATATATATTAAAATCATTGTTGCTGTTGGTATTTAATTTTTCTTCTTTGCTTTTGTTAAAGGTATTTTTTAGAACAAGGGTTGTTTGGACTATGCATAATTCATCTGCACATGATTACCCTCATCCATTTATTGATTATTTAGGTAGGATTTTGCTCTCTAAAATATCTGATGCTATTATTGTTCATGAGCAATCAACTTTTATAAAGCTAAAAGAAAATGGACTCAATAAGGTTCGGTATATTCCTCATGGCAATTATATCGGGGCTTATGGTGAGATTGTAGAAAAAGATTTAAATTTAAGAAGATCGTTAGGGTTTCAAGACACGGATATTGTTTTACTGTCTTTCGGGGTAATAGCACCATACAAAAGAAATGAAAAATTGATTGATGTGATGAAAGATTTATCGGATACTCATCCAAATATTAAACTTTTGATATGTGGCAAAGGACATTTTTCTTATGTAAAAAAAATAGAAGATTATGCCGGCAATCACCACGCAATAGTAATAAAAAATAAGTTTATTTTGGATCAAGATGTTCCTAACTATTTCTCTATTGCTGATTATTCTGTTTTTTATTATGATGATTCTGAGATGACATCAGGAGGTATTATTTTATCTCTTTCTTATGGTGTGCCAATTATTACTCGGAATATTCCAGCTTCGGAGGCCATTAGTGATGTTAATGGAAAAGTATTTAAAAACAATCAAGATTTAATACAAATTCTAAAAGGAATCATTGATCGGCCTAGATACGATAAGTTAAATATAGTGGAGACGGTGAAGGGCAATTCTTGGTCAAAAGTTGAAAGAGAATTAACTGCTGTTTATAAAGATCTCTTATGATACTTCGAAAAATTATTAGCTTAATGCTTAGGTATTCGCATTCAAAAAAGTTTGCAGACTTTTTACTTTGGCCAGTATCTAAACGTCTTTTTGGACAAGGGTATACTGAAATAGTTTCAATTCTCCCTGGTCTTCGTATGAAAGTGTATGGAGATATGGAAGACATGGTCAACAAACTGATCCTTTTTACAAGCGACTACATGCCTCTTTCGTGGGAACCTGGTACAGCCAGGTTTGTTCAAAAAATGGCAACAAACTCTAAATGTTCAGTTGTCGCCGGATCTCATATTGGCTACTACCCTTTAATACTTAGTTTTACAAATTCAAAATGTAAAGTGTATGCTTTTGAGCCTAACCCCTTAAACAAGGAAAGATGTAAAGAAAATGTTAATTTAAATAAATTTAGTAATATTACAATTATTGAAAGTGCACTCGGTGATACGATTGGTCAATCAAAAATGTATTTTGATCACGGACAATCGTCTCTCATTGATACTTCAAGGGTCCATAATGGAGAAGGTTTTGTTGATATTGTGACCCTAGAGTCTTTTTTTAAAGATAAAAATGATGTGCCAGATATCATTATATTGGATGCAGAAGGATTTGAGCCCTATATTTTAAAAGGTGGAAAAAATATGATTAAAAAAACGTTACCTATGATTATTTTTGAACTTAATAATAGTGCATTGAGATCAGCTAAACTATCTTTAGAAGATGTGACAGATCAATTATTAAGTTATGGATATTTTTTATTCATTATCAACGATGGTTCACATGGGGTATGTTATGATAGAAATTTTATAATTAATCTTATTCCGTTCGATAAGGCTTCTGTAGTCAAGATGCCGTTTGTGAATATTTGTGCCACTGTCGATTTAGAAAAAATAAAGGAATATATTAGGTGAAAAAAATTATTTATATTGCAAACGTTAGACTTCCGACAGAAAAGGCTCATGGTATTCAAATAATGAAAACATGTGAGGCTTTTGCTTGTATAGGCGTTGCGGTTGAATTGATCGTCCCTTTTAGGACAAATTATATCAAAAATAATCCTTTTGATTATTATAAAGTAGAAAATATTTTTTCTATAAAGAAACTGTTTTCTATTGATTTGGTTTTTCTTGGTAAAATAGGATTTTGGATTCAATCTTTATCTTTTTCATTATCTATTTTTATTTTCTCTTTATTAAATATTTTGAAAGGAGAAAAAGTTGTTTATTATTCTAGAGATGAATTGCCACTATTGTCACTTATTCTGATCGGTCAAAAGACTGTATGGGAATCACATATGGGTCAGATAAATTATCTTACAAATTTTATTATTTCTCATGACTCTTTAAATGTCGCTATAACAAAGGGTTTAAAAGACCTATATAGTTCAAAGAGTAAAGAAGAAATATTGGTGGCGCCGGATGGTGTTGATTTAAAACAATTTAAAATCTATGGTGAAAAAGCTGAGATTCGTTCTAAATTTGGTTTGCCAAATGATAAGAAAATTGTTCTCTATACAGGACATCTTTATGAATGGAAGGGTGCAAGTATCTTGGCTGCGGCTGCTTCAAAATTGGACAAAGATACTATTGTGGTTTTTGTAGGTGGAACAGAAAAAGACATTTTAAATTTTGAAGAAAAATATTCTAAATTTGAAAATATAAAAATTCTAGGCCAAAAACCTCATCATGAAATACCCTATTATTTGAAAGCTTCAGATATATTAGTTATTCCAAATAGTGCTAAAGAAGATATTTCAAAGTTCTACACCTCACCTATGAAGCTCTTTGAATATATGGCCAGTGGTACACCGATTGTTGCATCAGATTTACCCTCGATTCGAGAAATATTAAATGAGAGTAATGCTTGTTTCTTTAAATCTGATGATCCTGAATCATTGGCAATTTCTATTAGAGATTTATTAAATAATAAAGAAAAACAGGTAAATATATCAACCAAATCAAGCCATGATATAGTGAATTATTCTTGGGATTCAAGGGCAAAGAATATAATAAATTTTATCTATCATGTTTAAGAAAATAACCAGAAAAAATCTAGAGAAATTCCTCGAGAAATATGCTACCTCAAAGAAAGTATTAGACATTGGCTCTGGTGGTTCCTCATATCATAGATTTTTCCCAAATCGACTATCAGTAGACATTGATCCAGATAGAAAGCCTGATATTGTTGCTGATGCACATCATCTACCATTTAAGGATGGTGAATTTGAATTTATTTTGTCTACGGAAATGTTGGAGCATGTAAAGGATCCTTTTCAAGTAGAAAGAGAATTAAGAAGAGTTATGTCTTCTGGAGGAACCCTGGTTCTTTCTACGAGATTTGTTTTTCCTTTACACGATACACCTCATGATTATTGGAGATTCACAAAATATGGTTTAAGAGAATTATTTAAAGAATGGAAAATAATTGAAATCCAAGGAGAAACAAGAAATTTTTCTACAATCGGGGCTTTATTACAAAGAATTTCTTTTCAATCCAAATTAAGATTAAATAAAATATCAAAGTTCTTTCTTTTTTCTATTGCTTGGTTATTGTCAAAGCTGGATTGGCTAACAACAGAAGAGTTTGGTGATATAAAGAGAGTTGTTTCCGAAAAGGATCTTATGCCAACTGGATATTATATCGTCTGTAAAAAGAAATAATATCCATAAATTATTCATATGAAAATTTTATACATATCTCATCATCTAAAAGGAAATGACGGCTGGAGTCGTTATGCTCGAGATCTTATTGCTTTAACAAAAGAAAAAGGTGTCGAGGTTCTATGTTTAGTAAATGAAATAGATACCTTGACTGATATTCCTCAAGTGGCTTGTTTAAAGAAAGATCCGAGTGCATATTTGGTCAGTCCGATTATCTCTTATTTTGATTCAAAAAAAGTAAATAAAATAATAAAAGATTTTAAGCCAGACATTATTCATTTTCTCGTAGAGCCTTATGGAATAATTATTCCTTTCATTAAAAAAGGAAATTCAAAGATTGTTATTACGGTACACAGTACGTTTGCGTACATTCCTATTTTACTTAAGGGCTTTAGAAGAATATTTGCTCAATATATAGCATTAAAAAGCTATAAAAAAATAGATTCAATAATATCTGTAAGTAAATATACAGAAGAACATTTAAAGAAACATATGGATTCTATTGGTGGTCTCAAATATATTGAAAATAAATTAAACATAATTAGTGGAGGGGTTGTAAGCGATTCTGTCGATGCTACAGCCCGCGAACCACTATCCAATAATCCAAAAGAAATTTTATTTGTTGGAGCTCTGAAACCTCGAAAAGGATTGTTGGAGTCTATAATGGCCTTATCAAAAGTAAAAACAGATTTTATTTATAGAATTGTCGGAAATTTTAATGAAAATAATTCATATGTAAAATTGATAAGAAATAAGATAAAAGAATTAAATCTCGATAAAAAAGTAGTTCTTGTGGGTTCTGTTTCAGATGAAGTATTAAAATCAATGTACAAAAAAGCCGATCTTTTTCTTATGTTATCTACAAATAACGGTGCAGATTTCGAAGGTTATGGACTTGTTTATATAGAAGCAAACGGCAGAGGAGTTCCTGTTATTGGTCCAAATGATAGTGGAGTATCTGATGCTATTGTATCTGGAAAGACAGGATATATTGTAAACCAATTTGATTCAGCGTCAGTTGCAAAGACCATAGATTATTTTTTTGAAAATAAGACA
>CAYLOB010000022.1:6914-9620 GCA_964385205.1 uncultured Candidatus Saccharibacteria bacterium
ATTTTTTGGGCTAGAGAAAATACAAGTGAAATTAAAACAAACAAAGTATTTGAGGTTTATAAGAAACTGCTGTAGACTAAATCGATGATTACGAAATTAAAGAGACTCATAAGGAATTTGATCAATGATCTTACTAAATCAGAGACTATTCCTGAAAGTAAACAAAAATGGAATGCTTTGGCTACAGAGGAGGCTCGCTATTTCATTATGTCTGATTTTGGAAAAGGCATAGATGAAAATAAATTCAGAGAATCTGGTAAAAAAGATTATTCCAGACTTATCGATTCAGATGAATATCTTCATGAAAAACTAAATCCTTTCAATCAAAAAAGCATTTTGGAAATCGGATGTGGTATAGGAAGAGTAACTGAATTTATGTCAAACAATTTTAAAGATGTTATTGGTTTGGATATATCTGACAAGATGATAGAACTTGGTAAAGAAAGGATGAAAAATTCAAAGAATGTTACTTTGTTTGCCACTGATGGACGAACGTACCCCGCATCAAGTGAGAGTATAGATTTTGTTTTTTCTTTTATCGTTTTTCAGCATATGGCAGATCGAGAAACTATTCGTAAAAATTTTGAAGAAGCGGCGCGTGTTTTGAAAAACAATGGAATAATGAAAGTTCAATTGAGAGGTGTTCCTACAGTAAAGAAAGAATGGTATTATGGTCCTTCCTTTGATATAAACCAAATAAAGAAGATCCTTAAGGGTTTACCTTTCTCTATAGTAAAGACAGATGGTGAAAATCAAATGTATTTTTGGCTTTGGTTAGAAAAAAAAGTGTAAATTATGAAAATCTTAATACTTTCTGATGATTTTCTATTGGATTCTGATGTTATTGGTGGAGCATCGATAGCGACGATGAATGTTGCTAAAGTCTTTAAAACATTTGGTCACGATGTTTCTGTTATTTCTGCCACAAAAGACAAAAATAAATGTGGCATATTTAAATATGAAAATATAGAAGTAAAACGTGTCTTTACTCCTTATCACGAAGATCGTTGGAGAGCTTATCGATCAATGTATAATATCGGACTTTTAAATGAAGTTGAGGAAATTATTTCTGAAATAAGGCCTGATATAGTATTGGCTCACACTATTCATTTCTATTTATCATTTTATTCTCTTATAATTGCAAAGAAATATGTAAAGAAAGTTTTCTTTACTTCTCACGACATAATGCCTTTTTACCCAGGAACATTTACTGAATTTATAAATCCCTCAGATCTCTCTATTCCAAATAAATTTAAATATAAAGTGGATTCATTAACCTTAATTAAGAAATTTAAATTAAGATACAATCCAATAAGGAATTTCTTTATAAAGAGATGGTTAAATAAAATAGATGGGGTATTTACAGTAAGTGACGCTCTTGCTGAAGCTCTAAAACAAAATGGTATAAAAACAAAAGCTACTATTTATAATGGAATTGATTTGGATAAATGGAATATTTTGGATGATAAAGTAAATGAATTTAAGACTCGATTAAATATAAATGGAAAAAACATTATCCTTTTTCAAGGTCGCCTTTCTGGAGCAAAGGGTGGATATTTGATTCTTCAAGCCATGAAGAAAGTCATTAAATCTTCTCCAAATACTATTCTTTTGGTTGCTGGAAACATTGATGAATATGCTGGTAGAATGTTGAAGGTTGCAGAATCATTTGGAATTAAAGATAATATAATTTTTAGTGGCTGGCTTGGTGAGGAAGAAATAAAATCTGCTTACAAAGCATCGACTTTGGTCGTTGTGCCATCTGTTTGTTTTGACTCTTTTCCAAATGGAAATTTGGAGGCTTTCGCAAGTAAAAAACCAGTTGTCGCTACATGCTTTGGTGGAAGTAGAGAAGTAGTAGAGACAGATGAAAATGGTTTTATTGTAAATCCATTTGACATAGAATCACTTTCAAAATCAATTATCTTTTTATTAAATAATCCGGAAAAAGCAAAAGAATACGGTGAGAATGGGTATAAATTAGTAAAAAATGATTTTAATATAAAAAAGATGGGTGAGGATTATCTTTTTTATTTTAATTTATAATTTCCTCATTTTATAAATAGGATATTCATCCTTTACTGAATACATATTTCGGAACTTATTTATGGGGATTTCCTCGCTCTCTTTTTCATCTGGATGAATTTTCATTACAATATTTTCGCATTCAGGAATATAATCTTTAAAAATTTTATATTCAACTCCTTCAACATCCATTTTTAATAAATCTATTTTTCCTAAAGATTTTAATGTAATAGTTTCTACTTCTTGGCTTTGATTTCCATTTCGTTCTGAAAGGGAATGATAATTACTCAAGGAGCTTAAATTCAACATTCTCTTTCCTGATACAGATGAAACTACGGCTCTTGTTGGGGTTACATTTTTTAGATTATTTAATTTGATATTCTTCAATAATTGATTGAAATTTGATTCTTCTGGTTCGATGGCATATATCTTTGCGTTTGGGTATTTGCGGGCTATATAGACTGTATAAACGCCTATACCGGCTCCTATATCGGCTATTATTGAGGGGTTTTTGTTTATTTCTATAGAATATGGATTTTTTAGAGAAAGTTCCATTATTACGGACAGGTCCCTTGAAAAAAAACTTCTCATTAGAATACGAGAGCCGTCCTTTAACACAGCTATTCTGCTTTTATTTCCGATCTTTGTAATTGGCCAAACAAAGAGTGGCCAATTTTTGAA
>CAYLOB010000023.1:0-9220 GCA_964385205.1 uncultured Candidatus Saccharibacteria bacterium
GAAGCTTTACCCTTAACCTCATGAGCATTTGGAACAAAAGGAGCAGAAGAAATAATACCTAGCGACTCTCGCCTTGTACCATTTTGAAATACTTCAACAATTTTTGGCATCTCTTCATTTAACTCTCTTTTAACAAACACAGGAGAAATGAAATACCACAGTATTGAAAGTAATATTAAAACAATTATAGTAATAGTTATCTTTCTCATTACTCAAATTTATCACAAAAATTTAAAATAACAAAAAAAATTATGGAGAAATATCGAAAACTTCTTCCGGAGATATTATAAGAAGTCCCTTTACAATTCTGTCGGGTAATTTTTCTGCAACTTTATTTTTAGCTTCTTCAAATTCTTTTCCTGAATCTTTATAATCAAGTGTTCCTTTTATTTGATATCCAGACATACCTTTCCAGAAAGTTAACGCAACTTTGCGATTATTAATTATATTATCTAGAGTTTTTTTCAAAAAATAATTTATCAGCCACACTTTTTCGTTTACAACAAAAACTGTTGAAACAGGAACCACGTTTAAGCCATGTCTTCCAAAAGTCGCCAGAGCTTTATTGTCCGCCTGAAGCAAAAAATCAGAAACTTTTGAGTCAAATTTCATACGGTTAATTATACATCGAGTGTTAATATTTTTAGGTCCAAATTAGCACCCAAATCCATTTGCCGGACAACCAGCATTTTCAACATTCTCCTTTCGTACTTTTATTTCTCCTGGTTCTTTCCCAGCTGTAATGTATTGATATGGCCATGTCGTATACCACTCATGCTGATGGTTCCATCCTTGCCAATCATTTTTCCATTCGTTCCAACCAATGTTTAAGTGTTTTGCATAAATTCCATTGTCAGCAAGAAGTTTCCCTATCTTTCTACTTGTCATACAAGCCGTAGAATAACAATACATGATGATCTCTTTATCTTTTGACAATTTCTTAAACTCACCAAGTATTCGCTCAACAGCTCCATAGTCAGGAGTATTTTTATCTTTATAAGCAGGTATGTTTATTGCGCCCGTTATATGACCCAGCTCATACTCTTCCGAACTTCGTAAATCGACCAACACTGAATTAAACTCTCCTGCATCCATTTTAATTCGCATTCCATGAGGACTGACACTTACTAGGTTTTCAGTATCATAAAAAGCCTTTATGAGTTTTTGCTCAGACTCTTTAGATGTTTCTTTATTTATTTTGTTTTGTACAAACATAGACAGCAAAACAGCGATTAAAATAGATACGCTAACAAGTATTATTTCTCTTTTTGTAGGCTTCATGCGATGTAAGTTAGTTTATATGTCCTGATTATACGCTTCGTCTACTTTTACTGCAAAACTTCCAAAAAAACCTTTTTTAGACTACTATTGCGCTAATGGATACAAATATTGATAAAATATACAGTTCACGTGAAGCGGAATTCAAAGTCTATTTAGAGGAACTCTTAAAATGGAATGAGAAATTTAACCTGACAGCCATCAAAACACCTGAAGAAATAAAGGTAAAGCATTTTTACGATTCTCTTACATTACTCCCTTTCATTCCCACAAATACCAAAACTCTTGTCGATGTAGGAAGTGGCGCTGGTTTTCCCGGGATTCCGCTTGCAATTACGAGACCTGACATTTTCGTCACACTCATAGAATCAACCGGTAAAAAAACTCAGTTCCTTGAACATGTTGTAGAAACTTTAAAACTTAAAAATGTTGAGGTTGTTTATGCAAGAGCCGAAGAAGTGGCTAAGCATGACGATTATTTTGAAAGCTTTGATGTAGGAGTTGCACGGGCTGTTGCTAAACTCGATAAGCTAGCCGGGTTTGTTCTCCCACTCATAAAAAGGGGTGGATTATTTCTCGCTCAAAAAGGCACACTCGAAAACCTAGCAGAATCAGAAGAGACACTTAAAGAATGTGGAGGAAAAATTATCTCAGTAGAAAAAATAGAGACTGAAGATCTTAAAGATAGAGTAATAGTTATTGTAAAGAAGAATTAAAAAAGCACGGCTACTTATAACCATGCTAAATATTTCCCAATTCGAACACTATAACGCCAGATAGTTCTCGATCTCTAGTATAAATCTGTCGCAAACCATGGAGTATCTGATCCCTATTGAAACCTGGAAAGATTTCAGAGGATGAATGATTATCCAATACATCATCGAAACTAGAGTAGCGATAGATTGCGACCACTTTCCTCTGCAAACCTTGCTCGAACTCGATGATGTCACCCACTTTTATAGTATCAATGCGAGGTATTCGAGTACGAATTTCCAACTTTTTTAAGCCTCGTCGCAAAGGTTCTAAGAATCGAGACTGAACTTGCAAATGTACAACTTTCATCGCCATCAAACTACACCAAAATTAAAGAAAGTAAAGAAAGTTAAAATATGCTATAGTTGCCATAAATATGGACAAAATGCATTCCCAAAGAAACAAAGAAAAGACTCAAAAATACGCAGGGCCTATAAGCATCAACTCAAAAGGGGTTGGTTTTGTTGCGTTTGATGAAAAAAAAGAGGACATACAAATAGAGCAAAATAACCTAAACACTGCGCTCCACGGTGACACTGTAACTGCTGAAATTTTACCTGAAAAATTCAGAGGAAGAACCTTAGGTAAAGTAGTAGAAATTGTAACAAGAAAAAAAGATACTTTTGTAGGAACCTTACACAAACAAGGACCTCAATTTTTCCTCGCACCAGATGATACACGAATGTACACAGATATTTTAATCCCAGAGGATAAACTAAAAGGTGCAAAAGAAGGTGAAAAAATCCAAGTCAAAATGGATATGTGGCAAGACGCGAAAACCAATCCAACAGGAGAAGTGATTCTAGTTATTGGAAAAAAAGGAGACAACAGTACCGAAATTCACTCTATTGTTTTAGAAAAAGGATTTGAGATTGATTTCCCTGCTGAAGTTGTTGCCGAAGCGGAACATATAAAAGCAAATGCGAAACAAGATCTCGAAGCCGAACTGAAAGTGAGACGCGACATAAGAGACAAACTAACCTTTACTATCGACCCTTTCGATGCAAAAGATTTTGACGATGCGATTTCATTTGTAGATTTAGGAGGCGACTTAGTTGAAATCGGAGTTCACATAGCAGACGTATCACACTTTGTGCGTCCTAATACCGCACTCGACAAAGAAGCGCTCAAGCGTGCAACTTCTGTCTATCTCGTCGACCGAACAATCCCAATGCTTCCTGAAGTTCTTTCAAATAATCTTTGTAGTCTAAATCCCCATGAGGACAAACTCGCCTTCTCTGCTATTTTTGTCATCAACAAAAAAACAGCTGAAGTAAAAGAAAGATGGTTTGGTAGAACAGTTATAAATTCTGACAAACGTTTCACTTATGAAGACGCAGAAATTGCAATCAAAACTGGCGAAGGTGAACACGCCGAAGTTTTACAAACTGTAAACAAACTCGCTAAAATATTTCAAAAACAAAAATTGGAAGGTGGAGCAATAGACTTCGATCAAGAAGAAGTTAAATTCAAATTAGACAGTAATGGCGTACCACTTGAAGTATATAAAAAAGAACGGCTAGACAGTCATAAACTCGTCGAGGAATTCATGCTACTTGCAAACCGAGAAGTTGCTCTAGCAACATTTAATGCAAGCAAAACTAAAAAAGGTTTAGTGGGAATCTACCGAATCCACCCTCAACCAGAAGCAGAAAAAATCCAAAACCTCTCTCTTTTCCTTAAAGCGCTCGGTCACACACTACCTATAAACAAAGGTAAGATTGATTCAAAAGATATAAACGCACTTCTAAAACGAATCGAAGGTTCCGCAGAAGAAGCACTCATTAAAACTGCGACAATCCGCTCAATGGCAAAGGCGATTTACTCCCCTACAAACTCAGGACACTTCGGACTAGCTTTTACTTATTATACCCACTTCACTTCTCCTATTCGACGATATCCTGACCTTGTGGTTCACCGAGTGCTCGAAGCCCATCTAAAAGATCACACTGTAACCAAAGATGAATTTACTCGAATGCATAAAATTTCTGAAATCTGTAGTGAAAAAGAAATCCGTGCAGCCGAAGCAGAACGCGCGAGTATCAAAATGAAACAAGTTGAATACATGGCAAAAAGAATTGGTGAAGTATTTGAGGGGTCAATTTCTGGAGTAACTGAATGGGGTATCTATGTTGAAGACGTTAAAACAAAATGTGAAGGTATGGTTCGACTTAAAGACATCTCTGGAGATTATTTTGTACTCGATGAAAAAAAATATCGTATTGTTGGCGAGCGAACCAAAAAAGTGTATTCACTAGGAGATAAAGTGAAATTCAAAGTTCTGCGGGCTGATACTGAGAAGCGGACACTTGATTATGGACTTGTAATGTAGATTTGATTTAAGGAATGCTAAATGCTATTTTGAAGTTCGAAACTTCTTTATCATGAGTACACCATCCTCGGAAAATCCGAATCCAATACCAGAAGCACTACCCGAACCTCCTCTTGAATTACACCCTGTCGAACCTTTCGAATTCTACGGTGATGAAAGAAGGCGTCGTGATGACAGACTGGGCATCGGATATCCAGGCATATCAGTCCTATTTAACGAAGAGACTGTTCGTGAGATGCACCAGGAGTAATTCTTCGGATTTCAAAGTTAGGCGAGAACACTCGCCTTTTTTATTTCGCCACTGCTTCCGCTTCACCAAATGAAATTGAAAGGAGTTTTGAAGTTGCATCCTTGCCCATAGTGACTCCATAAAGCACTCCAGCGCGACTCATTGTTTCTCTATTGTGTGTTATCACAATAAGCTCTGAGTGTTTTGCAAGGTTCTCAACCATATCGCCGTATTTTCGACTATTCGCTTCATCTAGTGCCGCATCAGTTTCATCAAGGATTACAAACGGTGGTGGGTTTACTTGAGAAATCGCAAACAAAAGCGCGATAGAAGTGAGCGCCCTTTCTCCTCCTGAAAGCATCATGAGTCCTTTGATTTTTTTATGTGGCAAAGAAACTTCAATCTCAATTCCCTCGTCGATAGACTCCTCCTCTTCTAATATCCCCTCAAGATCATCTTTTTTCTTTCTCTTTTCTTGTTTTACTACTTTAAGCGACGCGTTTCCTCCACCAAACATCAAACTAAAGTAAGATGAAAACGCATCGTTAATTTTTCTTACACCATCTTTAAATTCAATATCAAGTTTTGCTTCGAGCTCTTTAATGAGACTTTGCAAATCAGCCTTTGCCTTTTCAAGGTCAACAAGTTCGTTCGCTAAAAATACATCACGTTCTTCAGTGTCTTTGTATTCTTTCATCGTGTCATCCCCACCTGAAACTCCCATTTCTTCAAGTCGAATTTTAAGACGCTCAACATGTTTCTTTCTATCGTGTTGCACTGTTCGATTAGTTGAACCTTCGTCGAGCACTTCTGCTTCAAACTTAAGAGCCTCAACACCCGCAATAGTTCCAACCTCACTTATGTCATTTTTAAATGTTTCTTCGTCAAAGTGGACTTGCCTTTCTTCTGCCTTGAGCCTATCAAGTTCCGCGTGGAGTTCATTCTGTTTAGCCACCACTACAAAAATTTGTTTTTCAGCTTCTCTGGTTTCATCTTTCGCTTTTTCGAGCTCTTCCCTTTTTGCTTCATAACGCATAAGCAAATGCTTTTCTTTTTGTACAACTTGTTCTATTTTCTCTTCTATTTCTTTTTTATTTGATTCAAGGTTCTTTAAATCAGATTCAAGAACATCAACTTTATCAGATTCGGTAGACTGCTTATTTTTAACAACAAATGTTCGAAAAGCGTCTTGAATTTTTTTAACAGCTTCGCGAAGTGCCTCGGGAGTTCCATTGTTTAGTCCAGTTGATGCAATGTCTGCAATACTTCTTTCAAGAACCTCAACTTCGCGCAAATAAATAGTTTTGTTACTTTCTTCTCGAAGAATTGCGTTTTCTCGGTCAATCGCCTTTTTAGTAAAAGAAATTTCTCCTTCAATTTTTCCAAGATCTCGCATTTCATTATCTTTTTCATGTCGGACAACTTCAAGACTTTTTTCAATTTCAATTATTTCTGGCGCAGTCTTATTGTCTCCAAGACCTGTTTCTACTTTCGATTTTGCATTACGAAGATCTGCCTCAAGTTCATGAAGCATTTTTTGTGGAACGTGCATTTTGTTCGCCAGAAGCGATTTGGTTGAATCGATATAAAAGGATTCTTGTTTAAAATATATCCGCGAAGCA
Source organism: uncultured Candidatus Saccharibacteria bacterium (assembly GCA_964385205.1). Classification (GTDB taxonomy): domain Bacteria; phylum Patescibacteriota; class Minisyncoccia; order Phycocordibacterales; family CAIRYW01; genus JAUPVJ01. Next base: position 6,215 of record CAYLOB010000023.1, read on the forward strand.
CTTACAAGCTCATCTCTAAGCTCTTTTGCCTTTTCAAGTTTTTCTACCTGTCGTTTTAAAAACTTAAGATGTGGAGCAATTTCCCGTCTGAGGGACTCAACTTGTTTTATATTATCTTCAGTCTTATCAAGTTTTTTTGAACTTTCTTCTTTTTTGTATTGATATATTTTTATTCCTAGTGCATCTTCGATCATTTCTCTCCGTTCTTTTGGATTTGCATGCAAAATTCTGTCTGCTTCTCCTTGAGAAATAATGTGGTGACCTGATGAGCCGATGTTTGCACTTGCCAGAAGTTCTAAAATATCTTTAAGACGAACTTTGCTTCCATTTATTGAGTATTCGTTTGTTCCATCTCTATATACCACTCGTTCAATAGACACCTCGTCAAAATCCACGTTTAGCATTCGTCCTTTGTTATCAAAAACAAGTTTTACTCCAGCTCGGTTTCCTCGAGGAGCATCATTTGATCCATTAAAAATAAGATCTTCTCCTTTTTTACCTCGCATACTCTTAAGCGATTGTTCACCAAGTACAAAACGAAATGCTTCTGCAACGTTACTTTTTCCACTACCATTTGGTCCAACGATTGCCGTTATAGCGGTCGTGAAATCAAGTGTGGTTTTGCGACCAAATGATTTGAAACCGTTTATCTCGAGATTTTTCAGACTCATAACATGTAGTATACCGCATCAGTAAAAGAGTATAAAGTAATAAAACCCATCTCAAAAATAATCGTTTAAATTAAGACAAGCACTTGGCTATCTAAAGACTAAAATTTCGGTAAAAATCAGAGTTTCGTCAGTCGACATAATACAATTATGCCTCCTTCCTCATCCTCGTATTTTTCCTCGAAATTTTAGTCTTTATCCAAGCCATTATTGTTGAGATTGGTTCTAGTAAAAAATATAAAGATCGAACCCCGCCAGTATTGCTACTGACGGGGTTGGTTGAGGTTAACTTTTTACACCTTTGGATTCAATCGAGTTACAATCCAAAGAGCGAGACTTTCCAAGTGGGAACAATACGTTTGCCACGAGGTTTTCCGACAAGTCGACAGGATTAAATCCAGTCAATGCATCCTCTGAGAGCCAAAAGATTCAAAGGAAGAAGTGGCGAGGAGAGCGTATGCGACGCCTCCTCCTTCGTTAAGCGGTGTTGGTTTTTTTCTGTATGTCTGTATGATGGTTTCTGTTTTGTATCTACCGTTTTGAGACCACCCTCTTTGGCCAGTGGCATGACCGGTCAAATCTCCTTGGAAGGAACATGACCACTTTAAGTCTCTCTCTGTTTACTCTTTTTGTCAAAATATAAAGGTGGACAAATATTTACAACTTTTTAAAAAGAGTAAAATCTGAAACAGATATGAACACGCTCCTAAACTTTTCTATTGGTCTCCTCGGTAGCATCCACCTAATTAAAGAAAAGCTCTTTGATCCATGGATACCTCCGCCACTTCTCTTTATGTAGATCATCGTCTTTTTCGCACTTTTCGCTCGTAACTAAGCTTACGAGTTTTTTAATTTACAAAGAAACGTAAACTCGCTATGATTAAATCATGAAAATAATGTCCTTTGAATCTCTTGGAATGACAATGATGTTTGGTGCATTTATTTGCGCAGGAATTGGAGTTTTTTTCAATCCTATTGTACTTATCCCTTTTGTCCCACTCGGATCAATCGGTGCATTTATTTACATCATCTATGCAGACAACACATCAGCTCCAGCCAAAGAAAAATAACTGGAGCTTTTTTAATTCCAATATTTAAAATTTTACCAACCTTTTTTCTCTAAACCTTTTCTCGCTGCATCCTGTTCTGCTTCTTGCTTACTCTTTCCTTTTCCTTCAGCAACAAGAGTGTCGCCAATGTAAACTCCTACAATAAATTCTTTATCGTGATCTGGACCCTGTTCTTTTCGAGTTAAATACGAAGGTGTTGTACCCATTTTTTCTTGAGAACATTCTTGGAAAAAACTTTTTGCATCTATCCAAAGTCGTTTCTCTTCAATTTCTTTTATTTGTGGAGTTAGTACTCGATTTATAAATTCTTCACAAATTCCATAACCTTGGTCTAGATACATTGCACCAACCACAGACTCAAATGTGTTTGCAAGAATATACTGCCTCGCTCTTCCTGTATCTTTTGCTTCACCACGTGAAAGAAGTAAAAATTCATTGTATCCGAGTTCAGTTGAAACTCCAGCCAAAATAGTCGAGTTTACTAAAGCAGAACGAAGTGCAGTAAGCTCTCCTTCTGGTTTTTTAGGATATTTTTTATACAAAAAGTCAGTTACCACAAGTTCTAACACAGCATCACCCAAAAATTCCAGTCGCTCATTGTGTTCGAGTCCTAAATTTCTATTTTCATTTAAGTACGATCGATGAGTAAAAGCTTGTTTTAAAAGCCCCTTATCCTTAAACTTCACCCCTATCTTTTTTTCGATCAAATCAATTTCCATTTTTTAAAATTAGTTTTTTATTTTGACTTAGCAAGGAGTCCAATCGCCTTTGTTACTATCGGTAAAATATCGTCATAAAAATTAAGCTCTAAAATATCTGCGATTCTAAACCATTTACAATCATCTAATCCTCCTGATGCTCCAAGTTTCAATTCTTCATACTTTGCCTCTGCCAAGAAATACGAAACATGTTTTCTAAACTTACCTTTATCTGGCTTTGTTGCTACATATTCATTTTCTCCAAGTTTTTCTCCAACAGCAACATCGATTCCGATTTCATCTTTTACTTTTCTTATTACCGCATCAGTGAGAGTTTCACCTTCTTTTGCATGACCTTTAGAAAGAGTCCAATGTCCAAATATGTCATGAACAAACGCGAGATAAATATTATTCATGTCTCTTGCAAATACAACAGCTCCCACAAGCTCTTCTACTTCCATTTCTTCATAAGGTATTTCTTCTGTCTTCTTTCGTTTTGATTCTTGGTCTTTTCCAGGTTCACCAAGTTCTTTATAAACAGCACCCAAAACTCCGTTTACGAATTTGCCG
>CAYLOB010000024.1:0-8764 GCA_964385205.1 uncultured Candidatus Saccharibacteria bacterium
CGTCAGCCCAGCGATTTGGGCTTCGAGAACAGCATGCTTACTCCTGATCCTTCGGGTTGCGGTAGTGTCGGGACCAGACTGGGTTTGGTCGGGGGCGGGTGGTGGTGTTGGCATGGGTGGTAGTGTCCGTTTTTTAGACGGACGGGGTTTGCTGTTTATGTTGGGAGAAATTTTGAGCAAAACTTTCAAAGGTCAGTTTTGTAAATTCTGAGACAATTATATACTAAGTATTGACAAAAGTCAAGGGTGGTGTATAATTGCTATCGAATCCGTGTACCTTGAAAAGGTGCTTTAAACTCACAAAACAAACGCGTTACCGCGCCTTTCTTTTTGGCATTCTGCTAGAAAGATAGGGGATACAGGATTTCATCACCCAACCCAAACCCACCAAATCCGTCCGCCCATTAAAGCGGACACTACCCAAACACACCCCATGAAAACCCAAATCGCCGCAATTTTCGCGGCATTCATCACCGCCCTCACCGCCACTGCAACAATCACCGTCGAAAACATGGGAGGCGCAAGTCTCCCACGTTACACTGACGGCAACCTGTCCTTGACGGGACAGAGTTGGACGTTCGCGTCCAACAACCGGATGGCTCAGATTCTGTCGCGGTCAAACGCGACCGTTGGTTCTGATCGATCCGCATCGATCCGTCAAGATAGCTTCGGTGACTTCACTGGAATGGTAACCTCATCCGCGTTCAACTCGTGGAAGGCGGTCACTGAAACCTTCCCCCCGGCTCCAAGCCGGGAATGGGGGAATCAGCACTTCCAGGGCATCTGGATTTACGGGGACGATTTCGTCCCTGCAGAATATTCAGTCACAAAGCAGTGGTGGATTTGGAATGAGTCGCTGAGCCTCTTCGAGGCATTGGTTACTTCTCCAACTCCAGACACGACAATCCTCAACACGGCCAACAACTTCCGAGTTCGTTATAGTGTCGGGGTTGATGGACAACCGGGTACTTCCGACGATGTTCCTCTCGCTTCCCAGAACATGTCGCTTCCGACAAGAAGCTTCATTTATGGTGGCATTGGTATGTCATTCGGAGCCGGAGGGGCTGGAGATAATCAACAAAAGGTCGCCAATACCCTCACGTATCTTCGGGGTAAACACCCAATGGCGGAGTTGACAGTTACTCACATCCCAACCAGCACTGTGGTGAAAACCATCTGCGTCGGGGAGTTTTCCTCGATTGCCTCACCGGTGCTCACCGCTACCCACACTGACACAACGGTGACTTTGAATTGGAGTGACGTATCCAATGAACTCGTTTATCGCGTCCAACAAACAGACGATAACGGGGTTACATGGACAACAATTGCGATGAGGCCGGCAAATACGACGAACTTCGTGGTGCCCGGACTCGTGCCGAACAGTTACCACGGTTTCCGTGTTGTTGCGGTCGCTAGTGGTGCCGAAGGTGTTTCGAACGTAGAGTTGGAGCAAACCTCCATCTTTTTCGGAACCCCAACACTCACTATCGACTCACAAGGTCGGTCAGTGTTGAGAGTCACCGGCCCGGCCCAAAATGGCGACTGGGTGAAGTATTACCTTGAGATGTCATCTGATTTGGTCAACTGGAGCTACGCACCAGAAGGCACAACGGTGACTGGTTCAGTTGAAGCAGGTTGGACCGTCACGGTGCCGGCTATGTCTGGGGGGCGTTGCTTCTTCAGGTTCTTCTCCGAGTTCCGCGGTTGATAAGCACTTTTCGAGTCTCTGGATAAAATACAAGTACCAGAGATTTCACTTGTTACACAAGCCCCAGTACGCGCAAGCGGACTGGGGCTTGACTTTTTTCCATATTGTGATAGTATTTAATAAATTACTTGGTAAAGTCGAACTTACCGAAATTATAAAAAAATTAAAAGAATTTATGTTTAAAAAATTATTTGTTTTTAGTCTTCTTACCTTGATGTTTGCATCTTTTGGAATTTCAAGTGCTAAGGAGTTCTTACCAGAAGACACATCTTCAACAGTAGAAGGTGACTCTGGGTTTGTACCTGAAGACACTTCAAGTACTGTAGAAGGAGGTTCTGAATTCGTACCAGAAGACACATCTTCAACAGTAGAAGGTGATTCTGAGTTTGTACCTGAAGACACTTCAAGTACTGTAGAAGGGGCCGTTGTTACGACTCCAGAAGTAGTAGAAGAAACTTCAAATAATACTGGAGGATCAACTAGTGGCTCACGACGATCTGGTGGAGGTAGTTCACGAACTACTACAACTGTAACAAACGTTCCTACAGACCCAGCAGTTTTGGGAGCAAGTACAGGTCCTAATGGAGAAATGCTTTCATGCGCGCCATATCTTGTTACTTTTATGAGAGCAGGTCAAACAAACAATGTTGAAGAAGTTAAGAAACTTCAAACTTTCCTAAACGAATTCAATGGCGCGAAGCTTCCTGTTACAGGATTTTTCGGACCAATGACTCATACTGCAGTTAAGAATCTTCAAGCTAAATATTCAAATGATATTTTGAAGCCTTGGGATACTGCTGGACTTTCAACAAATCTTCAGCCAACAGGATATGCTTACAAGATGACTCAATGGTTTGTGAACACTCACAAGTGTCCAAGTTCAAATATTCCTGCTCCAGTTCTAAAATAATCTGAAGAGAAGGAATCTTAATTTTCTTTCATAGAAATTTGAGATATAATGAGACTTGTGTTTAACACAATTCACAACGTGAAAAAAACTCTTGAAAACGCAATAGTGCCTCAAAAGGGAAACGACTATAAACCCCATCTGCTTCGGCGGACTGGGGTTTTAGTTGTTGCGATAATTTCTGTCGCTGTGTTTACGTTTGGATTTTTGCAAAGGACGCTTCTTTTTACAGATAGAATGCTTGCTACTATTTATCCGACACTTGTTGCAACACTTTCAAATAAAAATAGAGAAGAAGCGTCACTTCCTGATTTGAAATATAGTCCACTTCTCGAAGAAGCTGCGAGGCTGAAGGCAGAAGATATGAAAATCCGTGGATATTTTGCTCATGTGAGTCCTGACGGTATCGACCCATGGCATTGGATCAAGCTTGCAGGCTACAATTATGAATATGCAGGGGAAAATCTAGCAATTAACTTTTCTGACTCTGCCGACGTAACAAAAGCTTGGATGGAAAGTCCGGGACATAGGGCAAATATTTTAAGTAATCATTTTACTGAAGTGGGTATATCAACTGTGAAAGGTTATGTAAACGGCAGAGAAACTGTGTTCGTTGTGCAGATGTTTGGATCGCCTAGTCCTTATGCAATGAACATTGCTTCTGCTTCCACAACAATAGCATCTACAACTCTTTCTATAAAAAATGCATCGTCAACAGCTGGCACTGTTTCGTCATCGTCACCGCTTTCTCTGGGAGCAACCAATGTGTTAGGTATTGCAACGACGTCGAGGGACTTGGATGAATCAATTCAAAATGCGTCTGTATTTACTGCACTTTCTATTTTAGTTTCGAATCCTCGAGTAATCGTACTTAGTCTGTTGTGGTCACTTGCTCTGGCTGTCGCGATGTCGATTATCTTTATGATCATCTTCTTTAAGAAACATCATGTACCACATATATTGTATGGAATCTTGCTTATTTTATGGATTGTAGTTTGCGCACTTTTATATGTGCATTATTTTGGGCCTGAGGTTTTGCTTGGGTAAGGGAACAAAATAGCCGGCGCCCCAGGGCGCCGGCTATTTTGTTTGAAGTAAACACGCCCTTTGATATATACTTGTATGGATATGAACAAACAGCATAAACTTCTAGTTATCATTGTTGCTATTTTACTTATTATTCTTTTCTTTTTTAAAAGGGCGCAAGAAAAAGAACAACAAGCACTTGCAGATTTGTCGACTAAATATTCTGCTCAAAAGGACTTTGTGTTAGTGGGTGGTGTGTACGAAGTCTACAAACCAGAAAAACTTGCTTATGCAAAACAAGGGAAGGTGTTACTTTTTTTTAATGCATCTTGGTGTCCATCGTGTAATGAATTTGAAGATGAATTAAAACACGTCTCTATTCCCAACAACGTTTTGCTTCTTTCTATTGATTATGACAACAGTGATAAAATGAGACAAAAATATGAAGTTGCTCTACAACATACATTTGTTCAGGTGGATGAAAATGGAAACTTAATAAAAAAGTGGAGCGGAGGAGGAGTAGAGGGACTAAAAAAGGAGCTTCAATTAACAGATAACAATTAACTTATGACTCATAACGAAATAGTATTTAATTCTAGTTATAAGTTTCTAGTTATAAGTTCCTAATTTTTATTTTATGCTTTTTCTACTTATTTCTTTTATTGCTGGAGTTCTCACTGTGCTTGCACCATGTGTGCTTCCACTCCTTCCTGTTATCATAGGGAGTTCAGTTTCTTCGTCGCGGAAATCGCGCCCTTATATTGTCGTTTTATCTCTTTCTGTTTCAATTATTTTTTTTACGTTTCTCCTAAAAGTTTCAACTCTGTTTATTGATATTCCGCCAATATTTTGGCAGTGGATTTCTGGAATAATTATTTTATTTTTTGGTTTTACACTTCTTTTTCCAGATTTGTGGGAGAAAATTTCTTACAAATTTAATTTAATCTTAGGAAAGAAAGGAAACAAACTTATTTTTTCAGGCACGAAAGAAGAATCTTGGAAAGGGGATGTATTAATCGGTGCGGCACTTGGCCCTGTTTTTTCAAGCTGTAGCCCAACTTACTTTGTTATCCTTGCAACAGTTCTACCAGAGAGTTTTTTAAAAGGATTTGTTTACTTACTTGCTTACACGATTGGACTTTCGGTCATGCTTCTTTTGATTTCGATTTTAGGTCAAAAACTCACTGTAAAACTTCAGGGTGCTTCTGATCCACATGGAATTTTTAAAAAGACGCTAGGAGTCATTTTCGTATTTGTTGGTGTTTTTGTTATTTTAGGAATAGACAAAAAGATTCAAACGTTTGTTGTTCAAAATAGTATTTTTGATGTGACTTCAGTTGAACAGAAACTTCTTCGTTCTATTGATTAAATCTTTTTCCAAAGCGCATTAAATAGAGCAAGCTCTGTTTCAAAAAGGTTTTGATCTTCGATGATGATTCCGTGGAGTGTATTGTTTTTACCAACCGATATCATGGCAACTTTTCCTGCGTAGATAAGTTTGTAGGTAGGAGCTGAATCATTTTTTGAAAGCCATTTTCGCTCATCTTTTCCATACGTTGTACCTCCTTCGCCATTTGCAATTGTTCGTACAAAGATCTTTCGTTTAATACGTTCGTTACTAAAGTTTGGAAATGCGTTTTTGTGATACAGGTAAGGTCTAATAGTCGAAGATGAAAATGCAACGTACTCCTTTTTTGGAAGTTTAGAAACGGACTGGAGTACATCTTCCAAAATATTTTTAATTCCGGTGTGGTTTTCATAAAATTTAACAACCGGCTTATCTGTATGTGTACGAGAAAGGGAAGAAAGATTTTCTATTACATTTTTTACATCTTTATCCATGTCCTCAAGCTCTTCTTTTTTTCTGTCTAAAATTTTACTTAGGATTGATGGATCTTCTGCGGTGAAGTGTTGGTGTTTTTCTTTATGAAAATACGAAATAAGACCCTTCTTTTCAAGTGCTTTTAGTGCGTTATAAGAAACTCCGCGGTTAAGTCCTGCTTTTTCTGCTATTTTACGAATAGAAGAGGATCCGAGAGAAAGTAGGGCAGAGTAGACAGCGACCTCATGATCGCTCAAGTCTAGCTTTTTAAATGTATCGTTGTAGTTACTCATTATATTGGGGTTTTTGTAAAGTGTCACTTTTTTAATGACAATATCCTTATTTAGCCCATCTATTATATATTTTTATGGATAATTTGTCAATCTTTTTGTCACATGTTTTATTGACTAAGTGTCTATTTAAATTACCATTACTTATTAGAAAATATGAATATGTATCGCACCATCCCAGATCATTTCCAAGCTGTTCTTGGAACCAGTGTCTTAGCCGAAAGAAGAGTGGCTATGGAACTTAATAAGGATTGGCGTCCTGCACATAATCCTCCGATCCCTAAGTGTCAAGGTGATATCGTCCCAGTACTTTCCATTGTCTCAGGACACGGAACGTACCGAGATGGACCTTACTTGAGCAACATACTGCACCCTTGTTCTTGTTATGCTGGTATTGCAACATGCTTTGACTGGTTTAATAATCCAGACAACATCTTTCAAGATTGGCTTACTAAGATGCAAAAAGGAAGTGACAGGGCTCATGCAATGGTATTTGCTGGTACACAAGTCCTTGCGCCTAGAAAACGTCCACATGAAAAAGACCAGTTTTGGAGTCCTGTACTTGAGGTGTTTCCAGTAGCCGGTTGGATGAGGGTATACATGGTTTCGACCCTTGTAACGAGATTCTCGCACGAATACTCGTTACCAATCATAGTTCCTTAGTATTCTCTCAGCTCGTCTTGTACGAGCTTTTTTATTTACCTAATTTTCTGTTACTATTTACTTATGCATCTCGCACAAAACAAAAAAGCGACATTTAACTACGAAATCGAGGAAAAACTCGATGCTGGTATTGAGCTACTTGGAACTGAAGTTAAAACTATCAAATCAGGACATGGGTCACTGGAGGGTTCTTATGTGACTGTGCGGGGTGGGGAAGCATTTCTAATAAATGCAGAAATTTATGCATTTCAAAAATCAAACGCTCCTGTCGATTTTGATCCAAAAAGACCTCGTAAACTTTTGCTTACAAAAAAAGAGATTGCCTATATTGCAACGGAAACTGAAAAGAAATCCATTTCGGCAATCCCACTTCATTTTTTTATAAAAGGAAAGAAAGTTAAATTATCTATCGCACTTGCGAAAGGAAAGAAGAAATTTGATAAGAGAGAGAGTATAAAGAAGAGGGAGAGTGAGAGGGAGATGGGGAGGCTAAGTAAATTTTCTTAAAAATTTATTTTAGGGGAGATGAAGGGGTAAAAATATGCAATATAAAGTTCAAGACGAAACAATAAAGATCAATACAAATGAGGCGGTATTTACGCCATCTGAGCACGGGAGTCGTGTGGTCGGTGGTGCTATATATGTTGTACCAGGTGAGACAGTTGTGGATATTGGCACCGGTACTGGTTTGCTGGCAATTTTTACTGCAAAAAAAGGTGGAATAGTTGATGCTGTTGATATCAATGAAAAAGCAGTTTCTCTAACGAAGGAAAATGCACTATTATATAATGTTGCAATTAATGTGTTTTCAGGAGATTTATTTTCACCACTCAAAAATAAAAAATACGATGTGATTATCGCTAATGTTCCTCAAGAACAACTTTCGCCGACAATAAGAGCGAATTCCTCAAATGATTTTATAGTCGGTATTGATGGAGATGAGGGAGGAAATAAAATTTTGTTAAAAATACTAAAAAATGCACATGTCTTTATGCATGAAAATTCGCGTCTATACATTGCTATTTATTGCATGACTTTTTGGAAAGAATCTTTTAGTTTTATAAATGAATTTTATAATGCAAAAATATTGAGTTTTTCTTCCGGAAAAGTAAAAGATTATGTATATAAGGATATTCCTTTTTATGAACATCTAGCAAAAGAAGGAAAAATTAATTTTTATAAAAAAGGAGATGAGTATTGGTCTGATATTTTTATGTTGGAATTAAGGATTAAATAGATTCAAATTTTAAAAAGAAGGGGAGTATTGGTCACAACTCTAAAATTTGTCAGTCACAAATTTTAGGTCGCGACCCCGCCTCAAAAAATTTTCTACTGAAAATTTTGTATTCCGGCTTTCGATACCCCCTCGCAACGTGTATAGACACTTTGCTCCGTCTCTCACAAAGTAAAAGCCGTCCGAAAAAAGGGGCTAAACTTTATGGTCAATAAAAATGTATTAATGTTAACCAATCATATTTGCTATTACTAAACCTGATAAGATAAGAAACCATAAAACAAAGAATAATGTAAGCAAAATTTTTCTAGAAGTATTTCTCTGACTAATCGATAATCCAGATATTATTTTGTTTTTATTGAGTATGTGTTTAATTATTTTTACTATAGTAATAATCACCCATGTCGGTAACAATATGTAGAGTAAGGGTCCGAATAATAAATTTCCAAACATCCATGTCTCAAGGAAGTTATATAGATTTTTTACTAAAAGTATTGGTGAATCCCAGGGTTCAAGAAAGATAGACCATAGATAAAATAGTAAATTTTTTTACGTAAAGGTATTGTTGATTGCAGTTGAGTTGTTTGTTCTTGTGGGACTACTGAATCTAAAGATAATTCATTTTTCCAACCTCCCAAAAATGAAAAAATTATATAAGCAAATAAAGAAAGTGGTAAAGAAAACATGAGTATTATTGGATCTCCAATAATTATGGGTGGGACAAAGATATTAAAAAGTATAAATACAAAGAAAAGCACTTTAAAATTTTGCATACCTTAAGTATATCAAAATTATTTCAAGTGCATACGAAGCATGACTGCTGTTTTCGATTTCCAATCGTGAGTTATAAATATACTTCACCAATCTCCACAAACAAAAATCGCTCCAACGAATGTTGAAACTGATTTTTGTAATTGTGGAGATGGGGGATATTGGTCACAAATAACTTTTTGCCGTCGCAAAAAGTTTTCGCGACCCCGGCGCGCCAATTTTGTGTACTCACAAAATTATGGCTGCGCCTTTCAATTCTCGCTCGTGAAGTAGATGGGGAATCGAACTCACGAGTCACTAAGTCTACTCGTTTGATTACAAACTGCGTGGACTAAGTGCTCGC
>CAYLOB010000025.1:0-8474 GCA_964385205.1 uncultured Candidatus Saccharibacteria bacterium
AACCGATTGCTCTACCGTCGGCCTAGTTCGCAAGTCGCAAATATTCTGCATTAGAATATTGTTCAGTTGCGCCTGTGTCGTGGTGGACGTAACGCCCAGCGTCTGCGTACAATCATTGATTGCAATACCAAGCGCACCCGTTACTTCGGGGCAGTTCTCGCCCTGACAGTCGTTGCATCCAGAAAATGTTTGGGAAAGGGCGCCTAATTCAGTACATGGAGTTGCCATTATCGTAGATATTTTTTTTGTTTTAGATAGCAGTCTATGGCGTACATTTCCTTATCCGTCACGGACAAGTTTTGAAGTACGCCTAAAATCAAGGTCGTGCGCTGTGTGGCTAGGATATTGTTTCTTTTGCCCATACAAGAAAGGTTGGCGAATTTACACGCCTCGGTTTCCATTGCGCTGATTGTGTCGCGGGTTAATGATGCTATGGTCATGGGCACTCATTTTCAATGGCTGAAAGAATATTACCTGCAATGGCAATTGTTTTGTTGGTGCAATCGCAGTTACAGGAGCCGTTCACGGCGGCGGTCAGAAGTGCGCCAACCTTCATCAAATCACAGGCTGTTTCTTCGTCGGTCGGGTTGCAGTTCACGCAATCCATCGTTTCAATTCTCAATACCAATTCATTGTACCTGTCTTTCGTGTTGCAGACGAACGTGGTATTGTGGGATGCCGTGGCGTACACCGTTGCTACGGTCGGGTCAACCGTGATGGTATCGCAGTTCGTGGCCGTGAACGTACCTGTTTGAAGCACCGATAGCGTTCCTTTGCGTACCTGCCAAGCGGTCAGTACATCACAGGTCTGCTCTATGGAGTAGTCGTATGTTCCCGCTCCAGAGTTGTAGATAAACCGACTTGTGTAGTCCAAAAGCACACCGTTCACATTTGCCCAGATAGAGTAATTAACCCCGTCAATTGGCCCGTATGGAGTGGTAATTGCTGCCGCGTAATCACAGGCCTCGCACGAATACCCCTCCAATGTCAACACCTCATACGTCAATTCCACGCACCCGTCCGCCATCTTGGAAAGTATGTCGTTGGTCGTTCCCGTGTACGTTCCAATGGTGGCAAAGCCAGAACTAGAACCTTGTGGACATACATCGCAAAGCGTCGTCGGAACGGCCTCGGTGCCAGTCTTGGTGAAGTTAGTGGAACATATCGCCAGCGGTGCGTCAATCGTTGGGATTGGCACTAGCGAGGTTTGATATGTCGCGTTGAACACTTGCCCGTCGGCGGTCAAGATTTTAACCGTGAACGCAACCATGTCCGCTTTTGCAGCGTTGGGCGTTCCCCATCCACCGGGGTTTGTGTCCGCGTTGTAGTCGCCCGTGGTGTCGTAGAAGAAAAAGCAATCGCAATTTCTGCTGACTTGGTATGTGGCGAATTTTAGGTTTAGTGCCATTATTATTTCTTTTTTTCTGTTGTTCTGCCTACTACAATTCTTCTTATTTCAGACGGCAAGACTCCCGCCGCTTCCATTGTGGTCAATACCGATTCTACACCTAAGTCTTTTGCGCTACGTTTGGAACTTTGCTCATCTATCATCTTTCGGGTAAATTCGCCAATCAAAGATACGGTTTTTTCGTATTGCTCGATACCTGGTGATGCTAAAATTGCATTTTCGTAATCCGTTTCGGCGGCAATGTCAAGCGCGTACTTGAATATCTCGGCACTTACCCCTGGCCTAAATGATGCCAAGCCCTTAATTGTTTCAAGCCAAGCATCTTTTACATACTCTTTTGATTTCTTTTTCTTCCATTCATCGCTCCCTGATGCCATTCCGCGAAGTATCAACGCCAACGCGCCAACGCCCCACATCGCAAAGTTATTTACAATGCCCATCGTAAAAGCGGATGATGCCAGTTTTTTGCCCGCGCCTCTTACGCCGTCTTTCGTGTCGTAGTAGTTGGACATTACGGTGTTTGCCATACGCTGTGACTGCCCCGTGAACACGCCAAAAACCTTGGAGAAGAAACTCCTATCAAGTTGGGCAAAAGAGCGCGTACCGACCGCATACATAACGTTCGTGGCATACATTAATTCTGTTGCTAGGTCGGCGGCGCGTTCTAGTTCCGCGTCGGTCAAGTCGGCGGGGTTTGACTTTTTCGATTCGGCCAAAACTTGTAATTCGGCCGCCAAATACTGTGCCGCAATCACATCTCTGTCCATCCTGCGAACGCCGTACATTCCGTATTCATCCATCAGTTTGCGCCCGCTTGCAATTACACCACGCTCCTTGTCAAGTACCCCGTGGTTGGCTATCTGCTGAATACTAGTGACCAGTTCCGTGTCGGGCGTGTACTGCGTAACTAGCCTGTTGTAAATCTCCGCCGCGTATGGGTTTGATTCAATCCTTCCAATTAGTTTTTCAAATTGCCTTTGTCCTGCAACGGCCTCAATTTTTGAACCCGTGTTCAATGCAGGAAATAAATATTGTGTTCCGTAGGTTTTGGCTAGTTCCGTGGTCAAGTACGGAAGTGCTTTAGCCAAATGCTTGTCCTCAATTATCCCAAGCCCAAAGCCACCGACATATCCAAAATACTGCTTGGTGGGAAGCGCCACGTTTAGGGCAAACCTAGACATCACGAAATTCCTTTGCAACATATCAAACCACTTGATGGCACCCGTGTGGTCAAATTTCTTTAGATATGAACGGTAGTCATTCAACGCCTCGGCCATTGATGTAGCCAACTTGACGACCTTTTCACCCTCTAGTTTTCCAAGCCCGTCCTTTTCGGATTTGATAAGTTCCGACGTGGTGTCCAAAAACCTAGCGATATTGAACACGGTTTCCCCGTTCAACAAAAAGTCATTGGTTTTTGTGACATACTGCTGCAAGTGCGAAACGGCATCTTGGAGCCGTACGGCATCACCAGCCGATGCCCTGTTTTTGAGCAAAGAAACATTGTCCACGAACCGCCCGCGCTGTGTGGCGATTTGCGTTTCTGTGTCTGGGTCAACGGCGGCAGACGACAACATAAAGTAGGACGCGGCACCATCTTCGCCCGTTACGCGCTCCAATGGCTTGCCAGATAATCCCTCGTACTGTTCGCGAATTGCGGCGTACCTAGCATCGTCATTGAACGCGGACTTTACCGCCTCATAAGCGGCTTTCGTTTCGGGGTCGGCCTCTATCTCGCGACGCAAGCGGTCTATTTCTGCACTGTCGTTGAATCCAAAAAAGATGTCGTCGGTTTTGCCGTCGTCTAACTTCTCTGTATATGCCGCGCCGCCCTTTTGACCATCCTTTACAATCAGGCTGCTTTTGCCGTAGGATGCCATTTGTGTATCGTATATCAACACCAAAGAAATAGCCTCGGCGGTGGATATGGTCACGGGTCGGCGGGTAAATGTTTCCGTTGCCAAATCCCACACAAACGCATCAACCGTTTTCTTTTGAACAGACTTCCATGTGTTTTCGCCCGCAAACGTGGTGATTTTCTTTGCCGCCGTTGCTGCTTGCTCCAGTTGGATATTGCCGTCTTTTACGATGGGGGAATATTTCTTGGAAGCCTCCCTGTATTTGTTGGTGAAAATATCACGGCCTATCGTGTTTGGCGGGAATAGCGCACGGCCAAAGGTTTCAAGATTCATCACGCCCTCCATGTAACGGCGTACCGCGTTGGATGCCCTGCCTAAAAGACTGTTGGCTTTTGTGCGCTGCACCATTCCTTTTACAACTTCGTTCACGCCGTCAATACCTGCTTGGCGTGTCCATGAGCGCTGCCCTTCCGTGTTGTGGATGATATTGTCGCGGTGAAAATCCGCGTATGCCTCTAGTGCATTGCCGTACTTGGCGGAAATTCCATCAAGCCCACTATGCCCAAAAAGTACACCCGCGATTTTTTGCACAAGTTCCATGTCCACAACTCCGTCCACTGTTTGCCCAGCAAAAGCACCTTTGCCCATTCTAGGAACCGTCTTACCTGCGTTCTTTGTCACAAATCCCTCTGGGTCATTCACGAACGCGGCCACGTCTTGCATTGTTTCGATGTCGTTAAATCCGTCGTAAACGTCTTGCCAGCCCGTAGTTTTGATGCCTGCTTGGTTCGCCGCCTTTTCGTCTGTTTGACCTATGGTATTGAGTGCGTTAATCCACCGCCCGAATGTATTAATTATGTTTTGCGCAGATGCGGCCACGTCGCCGTCTATGTTCGCGGCTATCCAATTCAGTATTCTATCCTCGCCGTTGTATTGTGCGGTTTCTGTGTTTGACGGCATTACGCTATCATCCACAATCAATGCAGCATCGGGCGTACCGGGCGCAAGTTGAAATCTAGTAGCCGACTGCGAGTTGGTGATTATCTGCTCGTCACGGGCAACATCCTCTGTTTCAGAAAACGGACGGGATGCGCGTTCTTTAGGCGATAGTAATGCACGGGCTTGGGTGTTACGGGCTTCGACTTCACCTGCTAGGGCTTGGTATTGCTCGTATGCCGTTCTTGTCACCAGTTTGCTAGGCGAGTTTTCAGCCTCTTGAATTTGCTTTCTTACGTTATAGTAATCAGCCCATGCGGCCTTAGCCTCTGGGTCAGCCTGTATTCTGCGAAGTGCTTCGCCGTCGGTATCTTCGCCGCGATTTATCGTCCTTGCGTCGTTTTTAAATTGCTCTGGAATCCTATTGAAATAATAAACGGCAACGTCGGAAAGGCGGGTCTTTAGTTGGGCGTTGGTATCAATCACCACATCCTGAAGATTGGCGGGGCTTCCGCCTTTTGCAAAACCTTCTTTCTCTTGGATAGCGTGTTGAATCTCGTGCAATACAACCGACCTTGCGGCCTCCATCGTGGGTGCTGCGGCGTAAATTTCGGGGCCTACTTCCGTGTAGTGCCCATGTGGATTTTTGAACGCCTCTCCAACACTTACCCGAACGTTGATATTTCCGATATTTGGATAAACCTTGGCTATGTCAGGCCAAACTTGCGAGAGTGGCGCGGAACCCGTTTTGAATAACTCATCGCCTTCCAGTTTGGGTAATTTCACAGCCTTGTCGTCAACCTCTACCCTCCACATTCCATCCGCGCCGCGTTCCCATCCCGTCGCCAAATATATGTCACGGGCGGGGCGTTCGTTGTTTTCCATCTGCTGTGCGATGTACAGATTGTCCAGTTTTTCAGGCCAAAACGCCGCGCCCATTTCGCCCACGATTTGGAATTTCTTTTCGCCTTCGGGGGTCAACTGCGATACCTCAATCCCGCCGCCATTCAACAGTCTTTTGGCCGTGGCGTTCACGAACTCTTGCATGGTCATTTTGCCTATGCGGTCGGGTGACATTTGCTCCAGCGATGTATTCATTCCAAACGTGGTCTTGATGCGCGTCCAAAGTCGGTTTAACCAGCCCTTGAACCGTTCGAGCGCGGAGCCTTCCAGTCTTGCGCCTTCTTCACCTATGGCCGTGGCTAGGGCTTCATCTGCGATAAAGTCCTCTATTTCTTGTTCGGTAGCTCCATTGGTACGCATTTGCGCTATTTGACCTGCATAGTTTTTCTTTACGCGGGCTTCGTAGTCGGTGCCTTTGATTAGCCTTTTGCCAGTTTCCCAAAGCGCGGGGAAATTCTCTTTGCAGATTTGATTCCAGACGTGGCCGAACTCATGAATTGGCGTTGAAATATCCGCCACGCGGGGGTCAATGTAAACCTTTCCATCGTACACAAAGCCCATGATTCTGCCCTTGACCTCTATGTTTTTGGGCAAAATGTTTTGGTCTTGCATTTCTGCAAGTGCCGCGTCTATTTGGGCTATGTCGGTCACTACCTCAACTCCTTTGAAAACGGATTTGAGGCGACCTGTCACGCGCTCCATTTGGCGGTTGACCTGTTTGGTCTTGGGGGGGGTAGCGGTTAGTTTCTCTTGTTCTTGTTGGAGTTTGGGGGCGAGTGTAGTAAGTTCCCTTATTTTTTGCTTTGTAGATTCAATAGACCGCTCAATACTAGCCCGCTTTTCGGGGGTTAGTTTGTTTCCTGCTGCATCTACATTATCCTTCAATAGCAATTCGCCCTCTGCCAGCGAATCAGATAGTTGCTGAAACCTAGATAGGTCGTCGGGCTTTATGGATTTTGCAATTTCTTTTAGATTAAATTCAATGGAGGGCGCAACCTCAATTTTAGTCTGCGCTTTTTCGGCGGCAACAACTTTCGCAATGTCCGATTCTCTGCTGGCTACAAGTGCATCCAATTCGCGCTGTGCGTTGGCTATGGCAGCGTCGTAATCCTTGAATATAGTAGCCGCGTTTTGGCGGGATAGGTCAATACCTTGCTCCTCAAACAATCCTTGCGGCTTGCCGAAAATATCCCCTTGTGCTGTTTTTGCGGATTTGGCTAGTTCTGCTTTCTTGCGCTTTTTGGATTCGTTGGCGGCATCAAGTCGCTTTTTGGCGGCCTCTATTTTGTCGTCAACTTGCTTTGTGGCGCGGGTGGTTATTTGGACATCTTCAATGTTGGCTGTTTCGGCAACGACATCTTCTGTCGCGACTTCTTCGGCTGTGGCTGGGGGATTTGCACCGCCGTCAATTGGTTCAACTTCGCTTTCAATTGGTCGTAATACGGATTCTTCTGTTTCGGTAGCGATTGGAGGAATTGCAGTATTGAGGTCGAGGCTTTCAGTTCTTGTGTCGTCATTGAGTTCTTGAATTTGGGTTAGTAATTCTTCTTCGGTTATTGGTTCGGCGACCTCTTCGGTTTCGATATTGTCGGCTAACCAACTTTCGTATGCGGACGTAATTGAATCTTTGAATTGAGCTATGGTATTGGCCGCGTCAACTTCATCGATGGCGTTGAGTGAAAAAATGGCGTTGTCCAAGTCGGTCATCATGCCCTCGCGGAACACAACCTCGCCGTTTTCGTCAACCATTCCCATGCCGTCCAAAATCTCGTTCACGGATGGATTGGGCGTTACCTCTGGGGTAGCCTCGCTTTGCTCCATCATGCGCTGTTCTTCCCGTGATGGTTCGCCGTTCAACTGTGCCATGCGGTCGTCAATGTAGCGGCGGGCGGCGTTGCGTGGGCCACCTTGTTCGCCCATGAATCCACGGATAATGTCGGCTATTTCATTTTCTGCATCTTGGGTATCGCGGGCTAGTCCTCTATCAACTAAATCCTGTGCCATTTCGTCCATGCGCTGCCCTCCTTCTTTTTTGGTAAGATGGAAGGATATACCCTCTTTGCTCATTACCTTTTCGGGGAAGTGGCGCAATAGGCTTTCTTTGGTGAACCTGCCGCCTTTTGCAATAAAATCGGCGATGGTGTCGGCTAGGTTTTCGGGGGCAAATGCGGTGCGTGTCGCATCGGGGCCAACCTTGGTGGGGCGGCGTTTTGATTTTACTATGGGCTTGGGTTGGGGTGCGGGTTCGACGGGGGGCGCAACCTCGGTGTGTGGTTGAATTTCGCGCGCGACTTGCACATCCTCCACGGGCGCGACGGGTTCTGGTTGGACTTCGGGGGCGGGTTGTTCTGTGGTAGGGCTTCTTAGCCTGTCATACTTGGCGTTAATTTCCGAATGTATGTCTGTGCTGCTATACTCACCTACACCTCTTTGCTCTGTGCCGATAATCCTATTTTTAAGGTACGTTCTAAATGAAACGTCGGCAGCACCAGTATTTCCGGGGTAATAAGAAGTATAACCTGCGGCATTTAAAATGCCCACTATTTCATCTGCTGTTTTACCCGAATCAATAGCCTGCCGAATTATCCTCTCTATGGTTTCTTTTTGCTTGTCGGTTATATCTAGGTTTTCCCCGTTAGGATTTATCTTTTTAAACGTAAATACACTAGCGGGAGATTCCTTTAACTCTCGCTGCCGCCCCTGCTCTATGCTAATATTTTCAGCAACAGGCACAACTTCGGGTTGCGCGTTTCTTGTGGTCTGCTCAATAGGCGCATCCTCCGTCACGCGCACGTCAACGGGTGGCACAACTCGACCTAGTGCGGTTTGTACATCAATAGCCCATTGCTCACCGCGTTTTGCCGCGTTGTCTATCAGTTTCTTTTTGGCCGCACCGCCTAGTTTTGCCACGTCCAAGGCCGCTTGATGTGCGGCGTTGGCTTCGTCCAAGACTTGCTGATAATCCTCTTCCGTGCCGTCCATTTCTGCCAAAAAGTCTTGTGCTGCTTGATTCTGGTACAGCACGTCCGACAATGCGGTGAGTGGTGCTTTTTGAACTTCGGGGGCGGATTCTATGGCCGAAAGTAGTGGTCTTTCGATTTGGACGGGTTCGGCGGGGGCTTCGGCCTCGGCTGTGGGCGGCTTGCTATTGCCGTTTGCATCAAATCCTAATAGCGCAGGGTCAACACCTAAACTCTTTAGTAAATCCAGTGCTGGCGTTTTTTCAGACGGGAGCGGGTAGCTCCCTAGCCCAGAATAAGAATCACCGAAGCCTTCGCCTTCGTCGGTGTACACTCTAACGCTTTTTTGTTGGTCGCCCTGCCTGTCTTGAATATCCTGCACTACAACCTTTTTTCTTTTGCCGTCAG
>CAYLOB010000026.1:0-386 GCA_964385205.1 uncultured Candidatus Saccharibacteria bacterium
AAGTATCTATCGGTAGCTATGAGGTTACCTTGTTCAGCTAAATAAATTTTTTCCATTTGAATTTATATTATTAATTAATTTTTATTTCGTATAACGAGCGCACGATGTAGGAGTTTCCCAAAATTTTATACTCAGTAATCTTAAACCAGTACCATACTTATCTTCTATCTTAGGAGCTACATTATCATAACACCACTTAGCTAAGTTCTCAGCAGTCGGAACAAAATCTACAACTACAAGTTTCATTTTCTCTTCGGAATATACTCTTAAAGTATTCATACTTTCAAAGTATGGTAGTTGTGGCGCTTCTTTTGATATAATAAAAGAATGATCTAATACATCATGAATTTCGTTCATTAAAATCTCTTTGATGTATTTGAAATCTG
>CAYLOB010000026.1:396-8009 GCA_964385205.1 uncultured Candidatus Saccharibacteria bacterium
TACCTTGTTCAGATACTTCAGCAGTTACTAAATTACCGAAAACTTCTGCTTCTACTCTGGCTCTATGACCGTGAGGGTTTTTACATTTGGAATTGTGTAAATGGACAATGTGTCCGTAATCGAATTGAATCTCTTTCGTTATAATTAACATGAGTTTTTATTAAAGTCTTTCTAACTTTTCTTTTAATTCTTCATCCGTAATAAAACCTTTAAATATTATCGACTTGTTGAATAACTCTATGTAAGAAGATTCTTTTTTTGGACCTTTCGAATTAGATGAGTTTATTTTCTTAAGAGGTACGTAAGAAAAATTAACTAAATTAATTTCATCTTCCATGATGGGGCCTAGATATATAAATTTGTATATTCTAAGTTTGTCACCTATAAGAATTGCTTTCTTATATAATTTTCCGTTTACTAAGTCTTCTTTTGTTTCGACGATCTTTGGAGCTTTATTATTCATTGTTCTTTATTCCAGTCAAGTTTAACTTATAATTAAATATAATAAACACTCTTCAATTTATTTTTTCATATATAGATAAAAACACTTTCGAGTACTTTTTTGCGAATCGTTTTTCATCGATTCTATTATTTAGAGATAAAAATTTATCGAATAATTTTCTTTCTTTTTCATCGAGCAAATAATAATTAGCTATTTGATCTAATTGTATAGATTCATTATCGCGTAATTTATCAATTAATAATAAACTATTTTCTCCTTCGTTATTAGATAACTTCGTAAAGTAAGATATAGCATCTATATTTAGATTAGTTCTTTTCTTTAACTTATTCATATTAGCATTAGTAGTAACACAATTTAATACTCTCAATCTCGATAGAGTACTAAAATTATTACTACCGAATTCTCTTAACAACTTCCAAATCTCAGTTTCTATAAAAGAAATCAAATCTAAGTCTATTGATCTAGTAGAATTGAAAACTGACTTGTATATATAAGGTTTCAAAATTTTCAAAATTTCTTTAAGCTTGAATGGGTCTAATTTGTATAAAATTCTTCGTTTACCTTTATTCGGTCCTTTTATAAAAGGTTTACCTTTCTTTCTTTCTCTTCCTAAAATACAATCAACTGCTAATTGATTTAACTTTTTATTTATCTCTTTTCCTTCTGCGTTAAATACTTTCATTCTTTTTACTTTTGAGTTAAAAAATTAGTTAGTTCTCATATAAAAATAAGATAATTATTTTTAATAATCAAGCTATAAATTGATATATAATTTTTTCAGTAATATAGAACTAATATCTATAGAGTTATCAAGTTCTTTTACTAGTATGTTTTTTTCTCTACAACTACTTATCAAAGTACGATACTTTAAATGTTCTTCTGGCAACCAATAAATCTCTTTCTCAATAGATCTTAAATTTTCTTTTTTAAAAAGATTAAATAATTGTTTAGACTTCCTCAGAAAATCTACATTCTTTTTCGGTAAAATCTTTATCCAGGATTTTCTAATACCAGAACCTGTATACAGATGGTCGTTTAGAAGTTTATGTACTAAAGAAAATTTACTTAAGACTGGTATCTCTTCTCTTTGAATAATTGGATGATCGCCTTTTCTTTTTAACTTTAGTTTTCCTCCTTCATGTAATCTTAAAAGTTTTTTGTAAGCTTCTTTATTATCTATTTTTTCTATCTCTGAAATTAAAGTTACTAAATTGCCTGACGCATTACAAGATAGACAATGATATACTCCATTCATATACTCATTGAAAGATAAGTTTGGATTGACTCCTTCATTATGAAACATACAAAAGGTAATTAGGTTACCTTTATCATCTTCATCTTCAATTTGAATATCGTAATGAGCTAATACTCCTCTCACATCCCATTCGAAATCTTTTAACGTTCTAATTTTCATTCATAGTCCTCATCGCCAATATAGCTGTACTCTTTTAAATAAAATAAAGATTCATTTACTAAAGGACCGTATCTAGCTTTCGTAGTCGTTAATTGCACTCTACCTATATATTCTTCTCCTTCTGGAACGTCGATAAGAAATGCATCAGTTACATTAGGCATAATACCGTGAGAATCTTTAACAGCTTCCTGTCCTCTAGTAATTTTTTGTCTTTTGAAAACAGCTCCAGTTCTGGATTCTTGATGAGTTAAGAAAGTACAAATTTCTAATTCTCTACTCATCTCAAACATTGACTTGGAACAATATTTGTATTTTCTACTATCAGTCTCATTTATTTTCTCATTCTCTGATTCCATAAGATATAAACTATCAACTCCAAAGTAATGAGGATAGTGACCAAACTTATCTTTATATATTTCTAATTCCGTTCTTAAAAAAGTTGGAGTAAAAGCTCCTGAAGGAACGTCGATAATATACACATTATTTTTTCTCTGTATTTGCTTCTCAATAACTAACCTAAATTTTTTCTTTTGTCTTTCTGATAAACAAGCATCTCTTAATAGACTTGAATCAAGCATTGTTAGTCGAGCATCAAATAATGTCCCTAATTTTTTTTCAGGCATCTCACGAGCAGCAATCGCTGATGAATAATTTTGTCTTATTGATAAATTAGTAGGTAAGTTAACTGCCGTTAATGTAGACTTCCCAGATCCAGGTAATCCATATACCAATACGCACATACCACCTTCTCCTGAACAACCTCCTAAGACTTTATCTAACATCTTAATCTTGAAACTAGGCCCACGTAAACCTAATCCTTTCTCCTCTATCGCATTATAATCTTGCCAGCGTTCCTTCGCACTTTCCCAAAGTTCTCTTCTAGTTATTTTCTCATCTTCTGTTTCTGTCAGTATCTGTAAACTAGAATTTATTCTTTTCTTTAATAAGGATACTCCATCTTCGTTACCTAATTGATCTTTTATATTCTCTTCTTCTTCTGCTATCTTTCTATTGATATAAATATGTTTGAGTTCTTTATAAAGAAAAGAAACATCATATGATCCAGACTCTTCAATACATTCAGATAATGATTCTAAAAGATCCGCTCTCTTATTTTTCTTAATGAAATCTATTAATGAACTTTCTCTCGGTAGAGATTCATATTGGTAATGAAAATCTTTTATCATCCCATGTAGTTCTTTATAGTTTTCGTCCGAGTATATAAAGTCTTTACTTTTTATTTTGTTCCAATCCTTAAGTCTTTTTTCAGTTAGTATAGACTTAATAAGATTTCTCTCCAGGCGTAAGTCACTGAACATTATTTATCGTACTCTTTCCTAATTGATTTAAATTTCGAATAAGAAGACTTTCGAAAACTAGTTCCTGTAAATTCTTCAATCTCTGCTTCTTCCAATCTATTAATGAACCCGTTACTATATCCTAGATTTTTTAATTCCTCAATATTCATATTAGAAATAAATATGATTGCTTTTTCTTTCATCAACTCACTTAAGTAATTACTCAACTTCATTAGTACTTCTTCATTCTTGCCAGTAAATTTATCAAGTTCATCTACTACTACTAAATCACAATTTTCTATTCTAGAAAATTTATCTTCTCTCTCATCTGCATCTCTGATGAAAAACCAGTTACCTAATGTCTCTGCTACTAGAAACTGTGTTTTAAAACCTTTCTTGATAAGATCCTTCATCAGCAAATAAGAAGTTACATTCTTTCCAATTCCATTTTTACCTAGAAATAAAAACCTTACTTTATTTCTAATACAAGTTATTGGCTTCTTAATAACAAACTTTAAATCAGAAATGACACTTTCATTATTATCAAGAAATGTTTTATCAAGATCCTTCCATTCCCAATCCCAATATTCTTCTTCAATACCTGACTTGTAATATTCTAAATATTTTTTATATTTTTCTACGCAGGAACAAACTAAAATCTTTCCGTCTTTTGGTATGTTACCTTTGCCGAAACAATTACCACATTCATCTAAAGTTCTTTTCTTAATCTCTAAAATATTTTTATCGGTAGTCATAATGTAGAATCCTCATCAATTTTAAGTATGCGCTTAGAATGCATTTCTTTATGCTTAACTATATTTACTTCTCCTAAATCATTTTCTTTTTCATAAAGGCGATAAAGATCATCTCTACACAAATCATATACGTTAATTTTTCTTCCTAATTTTTTTCTTAGTTTAGGATTATTAATTAACCAGTATCCAAAATCTTTAAATGTTTTGTTAGTTAGTTTTTTTCTTTTCTTAAAACTCGTAAGAGATATGATAGTTGATGCTGTGGGTGGAAATCCTGTAAACATTTCATCTTCACCAAACTTCTTTTTAAATTCTCTGTCTACATATTTAATTACTGTTTCAATCTTTTCAATCTTTTCATCCTCTTCCTGTTTCGCACTATTTAGAAGTAAATAAAATTCCTCTAATAGTTTTAACAGTATTGGATTCTTTGCTTCTTTGTAATACTCTTTATAATTGTGAGATGGTTTGAAATTCTGTATTGACATATAATTCTATCTTCCTTGATATATACTATGAATATATTGAGCCCGTTGTTGAATGATTAAAATATAAAGAACTCTATTAACTTTATTTATGGTAATGAAATTTTAAATCTAAAGTGAGGTTTTTCTATTATCTTCGAAATATTCTTTTGAGATGTCGTATTGCTTTTTAATCTTTGCTGCTACTTCATATTTTTCTAAGTCTGTTGCTATTTGTATCATCTCTGGAAAAATTTTATCTAGTACTCCTTCATTATAATAAATACCAGTACCGAATAATGATTCATACTTCTTCTCGTCATTAACATATTTAGTTAATAAATTTTTTGCAAATTTATCTATTAACTTTGTTATCTCTTCTTTATTCATTCTATATAATCACCTTCCAAAAGATTCTTAAGTTTATTTTGCATTTTATAATAACCTTCTCTTACATGGTTCTCTCTTCCTTCTAAAGTAAATCCGCGATGTACTGTTGCATAGTAAGCTATCATATTTGGTATAGCAAAAAAGTAAGAAGTCATATTCCCCATTTGTTCAGTAATAGTTATATATGGCGGACAATCTTTTATACCTTCTCCACCATCCTTTTTATAATCAAAACAAATTCCATGACAGAAATATTTTGTTTCATCTAGATAATCTAGTATTTCTATGAATGGCCTGATCTCATCTTTTGATTGTAGGTTGTTCATTTGTACTCTTCTTTTAATTGATTAAGTTTTATTTCTATTGCTTGATAGTGCTCTTCTCTAAGAACTAACTCACTAGGTTTAAACCATTCTATCAATTCATCAATTACTTTCCTACTACCTAGTTTAAAAGATTCGATCTGTATTATATCACTTAACATTCCAGCGACTCCATTTAAAGCTCCACACTTTGCATAAGCGCCTTCAAATGATTTTTGTTCAACTTTATTTCTTATATCATGTAACTCAGCTTTTACTTCGTATGTTAATGTCATTTCTTTTTTCCTTTTGAAAGATATTTTTTACTATCTATTTTTACTTCATTACTTATGCCTAATGATTTTATAAAACTACTATAAAGCTGTAAGGCTTTTTCTAGTCCTTTTATAAATCCTTCTGCGGACTCTTTATTAGTATCATTTATATTGTCTGAGTTCTTACAGAAATTTATTTCTCCTTGCAACAGGCCTACAAAATCATTCATCTCAGATTCCATATGTCTATCACTTTGTAATTCTTTTAAAGTAGAACTACTAATCTCTATACCTTCAATAAATAATTTATCTGAAGAGTCAAGTTCAAATGTTGAAAGAGGTATCAATTTGAATTTACTAACCCCTATTTTTTTGTACTCTACATAACCATTATTATTATCGATATCTAAAACTAGTTTTCTAAATTCAATAACGTCATCTTCTATGTTATTGAATTTAGAAAAAACTTGCTCACCATACTCATTAATTATTCTAACTTCCATAACTATTACCTCCAGTTATTATATCTGATAGAATTTTAATGTTCCGATCTAAGCGGACCCCAAAACTTATTTCAGTAATCTTACCTGACTTGAAAAGTTTGGTTATCTTTTTTAAATTCTTACGAACTTTTTTAATCTTCCTTTTGGTTAATTTTAGGTCCATTTTTTATTATACTCCTTCTTAAAGTTTCTAACCAATTAATTTTATACAGCTCAGAAGACATTCCCATATTAGCGTTCATCGTGTTTAGTATACTTTGTTGTATTATTATTCTAATCCAAACTTCTTTGAAATCTAATTCAGCTCTCTCAGCAGTACTCAATTCATTATCTATTAAATTACATAGTGTCATAACTACTACGACAATAAGTAATTTACTGATCAACCTTATAACGAATTTTAATTTAGAAATCATTTTCAATTCTTATTTAAAATTTGAATCGCTTTCGCTATCACTTCCCAACACAAACCAAATTCTGGATCTACATAAATAAAGTTTTTTAAATCCATTCTGTAATCATCTAGTATAACATACTCTTCAATCTCTGGATGATTATTTAAGTAATATTTTATCTCGGCCTCCCTACCATTAGCTCTACTGAGGGATGTATCAAATAAAGGAGTCATACCTACTATCTCACCTGGGTAGTTTCTTACTTTCCAAGTCTCTAATAGTTTTTTCATTCCAGCAGCTCTCCAAGAAGAACATACTACTATCTTTGCTCCAGTCTTCCATATCAACCACTGTAACTATCTACAACACCTTTCATCAAAATGATCTCCATAGCCATCAGTACCTTTATTTATTCCTAAGTCAGTTGCTAGTCTTGTACGAATAATTAAGTTGTCATTTGTATTCATTGGGCCGTCAAAATCTAAAAATATTACTTTCATGTTTAATCCTTTTCTTTTAATCGTTGATCAAATTGTTCTACTGATGTTATAGGAGTTGTATATGTAGGTTCTTTTCCCACCAATGCTACTAGACCTGGAGTTGATCGTTTATTCTCCTCGTTCGCGACAATACCGGTTGCTGTTTCTACATTAATTAAAAATTTATCTACTTTTCTTGGTTGTGATCCTATTAATATAGAATCCTCTATGAACTTTAGATCATCCCACATAAGCTTTTTCAATAACAACTTAAATAAATTTTTCTGACTACTATTAATCTTATAAATTCTATCGTCTAGGATTTCAATATACTCCTTTTTTCTTTTCTTAGAATTTACTAACTTTTTTATTTCCTTTTCAGTTTCATAAAGAAAGTCAATTTCTTTATAAATCTTAGTTTCTAGATCTGCGTCAAAATTATTTTTTAATATTCCCATGTTATTTAAATTTAGTATTTAATAGTTCGCACAAGTTTTTTTGATGTACTTCTATACTATCCTTTATTTTATAAATTTGCAAATCATCATACTCTGATGTTAATCTTTTATGTAGATTATATAATTCAGATATAGTATCTGTTATTACTTTTTCTCTTTCATCAAATATTTTTTCATTTATAGATTGCGCTATTTTTATTAAACCAATTACTTCTTTAACATCTGACGGTCGGCTTGCTAAATATTTTTTTTTCATGTTCATACAAAATCGGAGATGGAGTCATTGTCATGACTATTTTCTCATCCCTTTCTTCAATTACTATATATGGAAAGGAGTCGCTATACTTAACTTTATTTTTCTTGCTTCCATACCATTCGCAATTAACCTTAAATAGTTCTTCTTGTATGTTCATAGAT
>CAYLOB010000027.1:0-7994 GCA_964385205.1 uncultured Candidatus Saccharibacteria bacterium
ATAATCTCAACTTGAGACGCTTCAGCTTCTCAAGTTTTTTAAATTTAGTATTTAGTTAAGTCTTATATTAACTTTACAGTGGCTCATCAAAAAATATGGCTAAATTAGCTTAAAAGTGTTATAGTGCTCTAATATTTTATGACTACGCAAAATCCTACAACTCGCCCCCCTATTGTTGCTGTAATGGGACATATCGACCACGGAAAGTCGACGCTTCTTGACTATATCCGAAAAACCAACACAACAGACAAAGAAGCTGGAGGGATTACTCAACAAATGTCTGCCTACAAGGTTTCAAGAACAAGTGAAAAAGGAGAACAATCTTTTATTACATTTCTTGACACTCCAGGACACGAAGCATTCCAAACACTTAGATCTCGTGGGACAAAGGTTGCTGATATTGCCATCCTTATTGTTGCAGCAGACGAGGGGGTTAAGCCCCAAACACTTGATGCACTCAAACTTATTAAAGAGGCAGGGCTTCCTTACATTGTGGCAATAAATAAAATCGATAGGCCAAACGCAAACATAGACAAAATAAAACAAAATCTAGCCGAACACGATGTTTTTCTTGAGGGTTGGGGTGGAGACGTACCTTTTGTCCCTGTTTCTGCAATCACTGGAGCAGGAGTAAATGAACTCCTTGATATGATACTTCTACTTGCTGAAATAACAGATTTGAAGGCAGATAAAAATGTAAAAGCCGAAGGAATTGTTATTGGAGCAGAAAATTCAAAAACAAAAGGAATTTCAGCCACACTCATAATCAAAAACGGAACATTAAAAGCAGGAGATTGTGTCGTCTGTGAATCCACTTTTGCACCAACTCGAATATTTGAAGATTTCACAGGTAAAAAAATTACAGAAGCTGGTCCAAGTGACCCCGTAAGAATTACCGGCTTTAGTTCCCTTCCACCTGTTGGTTCTATTTTTTCTGTATGCGCATCTAAAAAAGAGGCTGAGGTACTCTGTGAAAATTGCCGATTAGGGAAAGTTAAAGACGAAACTAAACTTGAATTTGGAGGCGGACAAGAAGGAATTTCTATATCTATCCCCCTTATCATCAAAGCATCTTCAAGTGATGTAATTGAAGCAATTCTTCATGAAATCCAAAAAATAAAGAACGATCGAGTTGTATTAAGAATTGTTACTACAGGGGTTGGATTTATTTCTGAAACTGACGTAAAAAGTGCACTGACTAAAGAAGGAAGTGTGATCGTAGGTTTTGATACCGCAATCGACTCAGGTGCAAAGGCACTCGCTGAACGAGCAGGGGTCAAAATAGAAACATTTAACATTATCTACAAACTGGCAGAATGGCTTGAAGAGTTCATGAAAGAAAAAACCCCTAAAATGAAAGTGGAGGAGCTTCGAGGAAGAGCAAAAGTTCTTCGGTTCTTTAGTCGAACAAAAGATAAGCAAGTGATCGGTTGTCGAGTTGAGTCTGGATCAATTTATTTGAATGATGAAATCAAAATCATCAGACGAGAAGTCACAATAGGACGAGGACGAATTAAAGCTCTTCAGCAAATGAAAAATGAAGTAAAGGAGGTAAAAGAAGGAAACGAATGTGGAGTTATGATTGAATCAAAATTTGAGTTAGCCCCAGGAGATTACCTAGAATCTTATAATACTGTAGAAAAATAATATGTCAGCTCAACACAAAGGACAATTTGAAGAAGTAATTAAAGCTATGGCAGGCAAATTTTTCTTAGAAGAATCAACTGTTCCTGATTCTCTTATAACAGTTACTAAAGTAGACTCAAGTCCAGACCGAAAAAACGTAACAATATTTTTTACTGTATTTCCTGAAAACAAAGAGAAAAGTGCCTTTGACTTTGCAAAGCGAAAACGAGCAAGTTTTAAGGAATATATAAAGGATAACGCAAGGCTACCTCGAATCCCTTTTGTGGACTTTGAAATAGATTACGGAGAAAGAAACAGACAAAAAATTGACAGGGTTTCAAATAGAGAAGATTTTTAAACACTATAATTTATTTGAGGTGTAGGTCGGGTTTGAACCGACGCATAGCAGTTTTGCAGACTGCCGCGTTAACCAACTTCGCCACTACACCTTTTTTCTTAGTATAGACTATTTTTTTTACTAAAATAAGGTATACTTAAAGTAATATTGATAGATTAAAGTATACCTTATAATCATGCGAAGTAAAGCTTGGACTGAAAAACAATTAAAGGACGCCGTTATAAGATCTAAAAGTTACAGAAATGTAATAAAGATACTTGGACTTATTCCTGCAGGTGGAAATTATGAACAAGTAAAACGACATATTAGAAACCTTCAAATACCTACAGACCATTTCACATTTATGGGTTGGAGAAAAGATTCTAAAATACCAGTCGTCCCAGCAAAACTCATAGAGGATATTTTGGTAAAAAATTCTGACATACAAAGTTTTAAATTAAAAAAACGACTTTTTAAGCTTGGATTAAAAAAACAATCTTGTGAAATGTGCAACTGGTCAAAAAAAAGCATAGATGGTAGAATCCCAGTTGAGCTTGATCATATAAATGGCGACAAAAGAGACAATCGTATCGAAAATCTTAGAATCCTATGTCCGAATTGTCACAGTCTTCAATCAACTCATAGAGGCTTAAACAAAAAACGCTCCGATGGTGGAATTGGTATACACGCAACACTTAAAATGTTGTAGCGCAAGCTATGTGGGTTCGACTCCCACTCGGAGCACAAATAAAAAAATCCCATTTGGGATTTTTTTATTTGTGCTCCGAAGAAAGCAAATAATTTTGCTTTCGAGCGGGAGTCGAAAACCTTTTGAGCATAATTTATGAGTCCTGCGAAATAAATTATCCAAAAGGTGTACTGATCGTGTAACGATCGAGCTTCCACTCGGAGCACCATAAAAACTGCGTCCAGCAGTTTTTTTATTTCGAATAAAGCAAAAAGTTTTGCTTCCTTGTAGGAGTCGAAAGGCACAGTCATGTTTTTGTACCAACAAAAACAAACGAGCCGGGGTCGCGAGATTTTGTTTACGACTAGCAAACAAGACACTTGTGACCTAGTCCCACACGAATATAAAAAAACTTAAACTTGCTTTAAATATTTTTTCTCAACTTCACTTTTAACCTCATCTCGAACCCTCCTGTGAAAATTAAGATCCTGACCTTTAGGATCATCTATTGTCCAAAATTCAAGATTGGAATATTTTTTAAAGTATTCTGGAAAGCTATAAGGTTCTGCCATAACGATTACATCATCGTAACTTTTCAATATATCTTCCGTTAATTGTTTTCGAGTATTATGTTCCATATCAATCCCTTCTTCTTTCATACAAACAATCACAGGAGCATCCCTTCCGTAAAGGTAAGCAAGCTCTTGCCCATCTTTACTCACACCTTGCGAATCAAACACAGAAGTGCCGTATGAAGCAACTTTTAAATCTGGCCGAAGTTTTTTTAAAAACATTTCGGCGAATTGACTTCGTGCTACATTCCCACGACAAATAAAAAGTACACTACTCATAAAGTTTTTTTAACTCCTCCTCCACTACCACCCTTTCTACCCATTCCACAGCTTCTTTTCCAATCATCCTTACCTTTTGATGTCCAAGACCTGTAAAGATCACAGCATCGCCAGATTTAGCCAAAGAAAGTGCTTTCTTAATCCCCTCTCGTCTGTCTCCTATCACAAACAAATTTTCACCTTCGATTTTGCCCGCCTCAATAGCTCCTTTTTTAATTTCATTTAAAATTTCTTTCGGGTCCTCTTCATACGGCTCGTCGTCTGAAACAACAACAACATCTGAATATTTACCCGCAACATTTCCCATCACACTTCTGCGCGCTTTGTCCCGTCCACCACCAGCACATCCTACAAGCACAATGGTTTTTCCTTCTTTCAATTTAAGATTATTGCCAACTTCTATTACAGACTGAAGTCCTGCTGGCTCATGAGCATAGTCAACAAAAACCCTAAATCCTTTAACATTATAAACTTCCTCTAGTCTTCCAGAAATGGAATCCAGAAAACAAAGACCTGTGGCAATTTTGTCTTGTGACAGACCAACAAGTTCTCCTACTACAATCGCAGGAAGTGCATTATAAATATTAAAAAATCCTGGAATACTAATTTTGTATTTTGCTCCATTTACGCTAAATTCTGTAGCATTTTCTTTAAGTTCCACATCAGTTGCTTTATAGTCTGAGGGTTGCCCCATTGAAAATGTTTTTTTAACTTCTGATTTGAAATTCAAAAAATATGAAGAAGACTGGTCATCACTATTTGCAATTATTGTTTTTAGAAACCTTTTACCTCTCCAAACTTTTTGCTTATATGTAGACAAAGCCTCGAACATTTTTCCTTTTGCAAGTTTGTAGTTTTCAAAACTTCCATGAGATTCGATATGTTCAGGAGTTAGGTTTGTAAAAATGGCTACATCATATTGAACACCAATATGACGAAATTGGACTATACCCTGCGATGTTGTTTCCACGATAGCTACTTCACACCCTGCCTTTACCATACGTGAAAGAGTTTTTTGCACAAAAAAACGTCCAGGCATAGTCATGTGAAAATTATTTTCCTCTTCCACTTCACCTACTCGTATATTTGCAGTTGAAATAATACCCGTTTTAATTCCAGACTTTTGTAGTACAGACCATACAAAATTTGCAGTCGAAGTTTTACCTTTTGTTCCTGTAATACCGATTACAAGCATCTTTCGTGAAGGGATTCCATAAACCAAATTTGCAAAAACAGCAAAACAGTAATGATAAAGCGAAAGAAACCACTTTGGAGTTATTCTCTTTAATAAAGTCTTCATTTGGGGAAATTATACCTTGAATTTTCATAAGAAGAAAATTCGAGTATTTCCAAAAAAATCATCATATTAGAAATGGTTTTGATTTCTATGGTTTTTTGCTATACTCTACTTTATAAAATATGCGCTTATAGCTCAGCCGGTAGAGCAGCTCCCTCTTAAGGAGACGGTCCTTGGTTCGACCCCAAGTAAGCGCACCACTGCTAACAAACCTCCTTAATTGGAGGTTTTTAGCTGTGGTGCGAGGCGCAGTGATGTTTTGTCAGCAGACAAAACCACGAGCCGGGGTCGCGAAAATTCCGAGTGACGACGAGGAATTATTTGTGACCACAAGTGCGAGCCGGAGTCATGTTTTCGCAGTAGCGAAAATAGACGAGGCGGGGTCGCGAGCACTTAGTCCGCACAACCTGTAATCAGGTGAGCAGACTTAGTGACTTGTGACCACAAAGTGCGAGGCCAACTTGGTTCCAGATAATTTCCTCGCCGTGACTTAGAAATTTTTCCATTAGTAATGTGGTCAGGAATATTTTGTTCGTCGTCACTCACAAAATTTCCCGACCCGACCTCGCTTGTTTTTGTTGGTACAAAAACATAGCTCCGGTTCGCACACAATACAAAAAGACCGGAGCAGTCCGGTCTTTTTGTATTGTGTGCGCGGGAGAGGACTTGAACCTCCATGCCTTGCGGCACCAGTTCCTAAGACTGGCGTGGCTACCAATTACACCACCCGCGCATATAGACAACAATTTAACATAAAAAATAACATATGCAAAGAAACTGAAACAACACCTTGACTCAACCTAATTTATACTGTATAAAACACTTATGTCAGCTCATTCTTCGTCTGGTCACAGCTCTCCAATATTGAGATGTATCATAGTCCTTGGTGGCGTTGGGATCCTGCTCGCCTTCTACTATCTCATCAATCGCTAACAGCGGTTTCCCTTCGGAAAACCGCTATTTTTTATTCTTGAAATACCTCGCCAGCCTAGCTAGTGAGGAGATGAGAACAGAGTTTGCACAGAAACTCCTTACAAACAAAATTTTTCCTAATTCCTCGCCCTAAATACCCCGCCGAGCGAATCGATGGACCAGCGAACTCGCGGGGTACGTGCGAGGAAAAATTTTATTACATAACTTATTTGACTTTTTGTAAAAAACATCGTACAATACCGCTAGTTTCAAAGAGTGTCCTTTCCTTCCCTTTTAGGGTTGGAATTGTAACACTTACGCTCTTTGACACAACTCACAAACAACCAAAACACACCGCACATGAACCACCATCAATTCCAAAACAATCTCAAGCGGATAATTATCGCAATCTATATTGTTTTTTTCAGTCTCGTTTTTGTAGCAATTCCATTGGGAGTAATCCTCCTCGCGGGTCTTACTACGTACCTACTCTTCTCATTCTTCACCCACAGTGTACCAAAAGACAAAATCGCTTGGATTCTGTTCGGCGGTAAACCTGTTGGTCAAGTTGGACCTGGGTTCCACCTAGTTTTATCTGGAATTTTTAAACTCGAGATTGTCGAAAAAAAGTTTCAGATTAAACTCGGACCATTTGATGTTTCGAGGACAGCGACTGAATTTCGCAGTAGGTTGCTGCCAATCACCCTAACAACAAATCCTGCTGATACAGCTGAGGCATTAGAGAGGGTTTTAACTTTTACACCAACTTTGGTCTTGAATGTTAAAATCATGAATCTTGCAGCATTGGCAACAGCAGGAGGTGTTGAGGAGGCGATTGATCTCGTCAGTGAAACAATCGGTGCAGGTCTTCAATCTGCAATAGGGGGAATGACGTTAAAGGAGGTTCTTGCACGAAGAGCAGATATTATTGAGCTCCTAAACCTTACTGTCAGACCCGAGCTCGAGAGCATGGGGGTACACCCAGACGGATCAATTAAATTTGAGAGTTTAGGCATTCCACCAGCAATTACGGCTGCGGCAGAAAAAGCCGCTACGGCAGTTTCAGATGCGCAAACCGCCCGAACAGCTGGAGCAGCTGCAGCTGATGTTCGCAGACAGGCCGCTGAGGCAAGGCAAAAAGAAATGGAAGCTGAGGCCAAAGGTAAAGAGGCTCTGGGGCTAGCAGAAGCTGCTGCAATCTCTGCAAAAGTCGCCGCCCTTCCTGGTACTGATGAACTGAAGACGCAAATTCTGGTTGCTGAAAAAACAGGGCTTCCAGTACTGCCCCCGGGACTCACTTTCCTAACCCTAAACCAAGGAGGAGGAAAGGAAGACCCTACTGCAACTATCGTCGCTGCGACAGCGGCGGCGGTAAAAGCCACCACACCACCAACAACACCCAAAGACGAAAAGAAAGATAAAAAATAATGAAAGAAAACCTACAGCAATGGTGGTATTGGTACGTAAGTCTCCTCATTATAGCTTTAGGCCTGTGGGGAATTTACCGCCACCACCATCCAAAGGTTAGGAAGGTCCACGCTCACGGTGGAGGACACCACAAAGAGCTTCACTGGCCGGGCTGGCTCGCCCTCATAGCAGTAGTTGGAGGATGTGTAGCGATTTACATCATGAAGCTAGGCGGCAAAGACCACTTTGCGTGGATAGCCGTGATTCTCCTCGCCCTGCCCGCTGTCTATCTATTGCTAACAGGAAAAGGAGGCAACCCGGTTGGGTGGTTCTATACCATCGCGGGTCTTGTGCTCATCCCCACCTACGTCTCCAACTTCAAAGCCCAAAAGGCTGCGGAGAAGGAGAAAAAGGTGGATGTGATGGTCGCAACCAAGGACTACAACTACCCACAAATCCTTGCCCGTCAAAGGGAAATGAATAGGGATTTGAGGCACTGGAAGGCATCCTTCGTGCCTGAGACTCACTACGATGAATGGGTATCCCAGCAAACGGTCATAGAAGACTGGGGATTCTACCGTGGCACATTAACCTTCTCCATCCCCTTGGAGTACGGCGAAACCTTAACGGTTCGTGTTCAAAACGACACAGGAGGGTTTCGGGCAACAGGGACTTGGAAATGGGTCTCAGCAAATGGCGCAAGAACACTTCATAGCGGTACCGCCAGTATCGCAACGAGTGTTCCGGATCCTAGCATAGGTCCCGAGATGTCAGTCACCCTAGATAACCTACCCTGCAGAAAAGGAACCCCGACGATAGTCGGAGTGCTCCGTCCAGAGTGTGACCTAAAAACCTACCTAGCGAGGTGGGCACCGT
>CAYLOB010000028.1:0-2125 GCA_964385205.1 uncultured Candidatus Saccharibacteria bacterium
CCAAATTTTCATCATATTTTTCAGCATCAATCATGTCTTCATATTCATCGATTGGTATATCGATTGGCTTTTCCAAAGACATTCTTTCCTTTGGCGCAATAAAATATGACAATGGTCTTGTCTCCAACGTAGGAAATTTTCTCTTTAACTCTAAATATCTTTCTTTAATCACAGGATCACCAAATCTCTTATACTCAAGAATCGTCCAGTCACCTTCGTAATTTGCATTTAATTCTTCTTTTGTGGCAATACATCGCTCATATTCAGGCAGGTACGGAGCATCTGCGTCCTCTGACGCTGGATGTCCATTATATTCAGCACCTAATTCCAAGTTCATATTATTTTCAAAGTAACGTATTAATTCTCTCCTGTACTGGAGGATGTGTCACCTCAGTAGTAGAGCAAAGCTCACTGCGGGGCAAGAAGTGTTGCAAGTTACTGTTCATATTAATGGTTAAGTAACGCACTAATTCGTTCCTGAACTGGAGGATGAGTCATAAACATTTTGGCAAGCATTGAGACTTTTTGTTCTTTATCTGGAATACCATCTCCATCTGCATCTCCACCAAGCGGATTTGAAAGGAACATATGAGCAGTTGCTTTGTTTACTTTATTCATTGGCCCATGATAATCAGAAATTTTATGTAATGCATTTGCGAGTCCCTCTGGATATCGAGTCAGGAGTGCTCCTGTTGCATCCGCTAGAAATTCTCGCTTTCGAGAAATTGCGAGTTGTATAAGAGTCGCTATAAGTGGCGAAAGAATCATGAACACAATACCAAGTATTGCAAAGAGTGGGTGCTTGTTGTCGTTATCTCGACCACCAAACATTGATACGCGGATTAACCAATCAGCAATCATAGCAATTGATCCAACAAGCACCGCCACAACTGACTGGAGCAAAATATCTTTGTTACCAATGTGTGCGAGTTCATGTGCAACCACTCCCTCAAGTTCACTTCGATCTAGCATTTTGAGAATTCCTGTAGTAAAGGCGACCGCTGCATGATTTTTATTTCTTCCTGTAGCAAACGCGTTAGGTGCAGAGTCTTCTATTATATACACTCGCGGTTTTGGAAGACCTGCGGTGATTGCTAAGTTTTCAACTAATCGATGAAGCTCCAAGTATTCTTTACTATCAGCTTCTTTTGCACCATTAACTGAAAGTGCCAGTTTGTCTGAAAACCAATAGCTTCCAATATTCATCACAATACTAAAAATAACTGCACCATAGAGAATTCCAGGATTTCCATAATACTCACTTGCAAAATATCCAATCCCGACAAAAAATGCGAGAAAGATCCCCATAAGGAGTGCTGTTTTTAGATTGTTTTCGCTTTTATGTGTGTAGAGTGTTGCCATTGTATAGTGATGGGTGCTTAGTGATAAGTATTTATTTTATTCCTTGAGGGGTTTCATTACTCTCATATGTCTTGTCTTCTGAATAATGCATAAAGAATTTTTTACTATACCCTCCTTTTCTTTCTAGGTTCTTTTGTTTACTTGAAGCAATTTCTTCTTCCGAAAGGTTGTATGTTTCTACAAGAGCATCGAGAACTATTGTGAGATCTGCTAGTTCATCGAGGAATTCTTCTTTACTTCTTACTCGCGATAATGCACCAGCCTCTTCATTTACTTTCTTTAGAAGTTCCTGAGCAAACTCATCTTGAGGCATTTCTCTTACTTCAACAGCTTCGCCGAGAGTTTTTATCTTATCGACAATCTTATCTCTCACCAGTTTGTTGTAGTAAACCTTTTTCATCTATTTAATATCTGCGACAGAGTAACTTACGCTAATTAATGGTTTAACAAACCTACCTTTTCTTGACCACTTTAACTGAAATTGTCTACTATAATCTTGATTTGAAAACATTATTATACCCGAATTAACAGCACCCTCATGTCCTTTGTTCCAATCTTGTTGATTGATGTTATCCAAAGATTGTATCGCATGATCAGGGGTGTGTCTTGAATCCAGAGCCTCACCAAGCAAACCACGTAGTCCAGTTCCGTTATAAGACTTATCTAAATCTTCAAATGCTTTTCGTTGATCTTCGGGAAGATTAGCTAGTGCAATTTCTAGTGGATTTCGATCTGATTGTTCTTGTGGCTGTTCGATACTCAT
>CAYLOB010000028.1:2135-7367 GCA_964385205.1 uncultured Candidatus Saccharibacteria bacterium
ATTCTATAATTCTATCTTTAGAACTTAACCTCTGGCACTTTCTGAGCCTCATCGTTATCTGGCAGATCAAAAAGATCCATTTTGCCAAAGCCGAAAGATTTTGCAATTACATTTGCTGGAAAAGACTCGACTGCAATATTAAGGTCTCGAACTGTACCGTTGTAAAACCGTCGTGATGCTTGAATCTTGTTTTCTGTATCAGAAAGCTCTCGTTGAAGTTCAAGAAAGTTGGTGTTTGCTTTTAGATCAGGGTACGCTTCTGCAATAGCAAAAACTGATTTTAGTGCCCCTGTAAGCATATTTTCTGCCTCTGCATGATCTTTTGTAGCTCCACTTCCTGACATTGCTTTAGCCCGAGCTTCTGTTACTTTCTCAAAAGCAGTTTGCTCGTGAGTAGCATAACCTTTAACAGTATTAATAAGATTTGGAATAAGATCGTAACGTCTTTTTAATTGAACTTCGATATCCGCCCAAGCTTCCTTTGCTTGATTAATAAGTCGAACAAATTTGTTATAAAAGGTAATCACCGCAAGAACGATGACTGCGAGAAGTATAAGTGTGATTGTAAGTGGTGACATAAATATTAAAGGGTTAAGTGGTTAAGTGAATAAGTGATAATAATATTGAGGGAAAATTTAATTTCCCTATGCGAATATTATAACATAGGAGCTGTGCAAAGTATCAAGTAATTGCATATAAAAAAGCGCCGGGTATTTCTACGCGGCGACTAATGTTGACCTCCAAGCCATTCGGCAGCTAAATCGCGATTCGATTCAATCTCGAGCCACTTGGCCCCATGACCAAGATCCGTACGAACCTGTCTGGCCTTGAGCCAATCGGGTATTTCTCCCTCCTCAAATGCTTCGAATTTAAGATCAAGAAGTGAAACGAGTCCAGGAACACCAAGCGACTCTGCAGTGTTTCCGCCACGATTACATAATGCTCCAAGGCGATATGGCACACCACCAGCACGTACAACTGCATCTCGAAGCTGTTTGCCACTTTTACCAGTATTAAGAATGTCATCAATCAAGAACGCGCCCCGACCGAGTCCAAGTTCAAACACTTTCGGGAAGTTACGCTTGATTACCAAATCATCGCCAACCTTGTCAGCATAAATGGATCGTACTTTCACACGGTTGTCGCGAGGAAAGAGCTTGTTGACCCAGTAAGCGACACCGTCCGCAAGACGAATTGCTCCCATCGGAGCACCGACAACAGCAATGATTTCTTCTCCTCCAACACCGACCTGCTGTTCACACAAGCGTTGAGCAAGCTCATAAGCCAGATGATGGGTCGTTTCCGGATCGAGCCCGACAGCATCCTTATCCACATAATGAGCACCATGTTTACCGCTGGTGTAAACAAAATGAGAATTCATATGGATGGCGTTCAATTGAGCAAATATCGCTGAGATTTCTTCAGTATTTAGTCGTTTCATGATGGTGATTGAGATTTGAAAGAAGTTGTCCAAAGAGCTGACAACCTAAAACAAAACTACTCTTTTAAAATAAAATGTCAAAAGCCTGTCCACCTCCGGTGGACGGGCCTTTGAAACTTTATCCACAGTTTTATATTGAATTATTTTTTAAAAAAAACTAAGATAATTTGCAGTCAAGACCAAAACAATGAAAAAGAAAAAACCTTCCGCAAAGATGATACGTAATTTCCCAAAATTTGGACTCCCTCCAAAAAATAAAAAGGGCAAGAAATAAATCCAATCCGCACATTTAAACAGCACGACTACCCAAGTCGTGTTTTTTATACCCTTGTATGAAAACTTGTTTTATGATAGACTCCTTATAACTGTAAATCTCACTATTAACATATTGCCCTGCTTTTGCGTAAGGCATAGAGACTACAAGTATTAAAATCAATAATCATAGACAATGACTCCGACAACACTATCTTATATTCAAATCGTGCTTTCTGTAATCCTTACAGGTCTTATTCTTCTTCAATATTCTGAAGCTGGCGCTGGAAGTGCCTTTGGAGGTGGAGACAATTTCAGTTCTGGCTTCCACACACGACGTGGTATCGAAAAAACACTTTTTTATATGACACTTGTTTGTGCGATTCTTTTTGTTGCTTCTGCATTCGTTGCTCTTATTATAAAATAAATAAAATTTATTAAACTAATTCTAGGGAAAGAATTTCCCTCTCACACTCGTGAATAATTCACTTGATAACTCTTTAAAAGAAAGCTCATTTTTATCAAAGATAAAAACAACATCTCTTCGCGCAATACACGCTTTTTCTTTTACAGAAAAAATTGTATTTTATTCATTGCTAACACTCTTTGCAGGTAGTGCACTTTTTATGCTTGCAAAGGTTAACGAGTATTTCACAGTAGAAGTACCCGTCTCCGGTGGGAGCATAAAAGAAGGAATCGTTGGTTTTCCACGTTATATTAATCCACTTTTGTCAGTTACAGACGGAGGAAAAGACCTAAGTCTTCTTGTTTACTCTGGAATCCTTAAGGCAACAACTGACGGCAACCTTATTCCTGATCTTGCAGAAAGTTATGAAATCTCTCCTGACGGCCTAACATACAAAATAACTCTAAAGAAAAATATTTATTTTCATGACAACAAACCTATTACAACAAAAGATATAGAATTTACAATCAAGAAAAGTATCGACCCAATACTTAAAAGTCCAAAAGCACCTAACTGGCAAGGCGTTGCGATTGAAGTTGTAGACGATACTCACATAAACTTCACCTTGAAACAACCCTACAGTCCGTTTCTTGAAAATTTAACACTTGGAATTTTACCTGAGCATATTTGGAAAAATGTAGACTCGGAAGCTTTTCCTTTTAGTCAATTCAATTTTGAGCCAATAGGTTCCGGTCCATATAAAGTAGATAAAGTAAAACAAGATAACGCAGGACTTCCTTTGTATTACCATTTTGTACCTTTCAAAAAACATGCGCTCGGAAAAGCATTTATAAATGATGTATATGTTTATTTTTACTCAAACGAAGATAAACTTATCAAAGCATTTGAAGGTGGTGAGATCGATCATATGAACTCTGTGTCCCCAGAAAAGGTAAAAAAACTTTCTGAAAATAAAGACCTAAATGTTCTTAGAACTCCACTTCCTCGAACGTTTGGTTTGTTTTTAAATCAAAATGAAGCACCAGTGCTTTCAAACAAGGAAGTTCGAATAGCATTAAATGAATCCATAAACAAACAGGAGATAATAAATAATGTTCTTTTTGGACTTGGAACAAAGTCAAACAGTCCTCTTTCCTCTTTTGTCTTACCCATAGACGACTCTTCAGCACAACCAGATTCAGACGTC
The DNA here is from genome assembly GCA_964385205.1 of uncultured Candidatus Saccharibacteria bacterium. Lineage (GTDB taxonomy): Bacteria > Patescibacteriota > Minisyncoccia > Phycocordibacterales > CAIRYW01 > JAUPVJ01. Next base: position 5,442 of record CAYLOB010000028.1, read on the forward strand.
CTTCTAGCTCTAGCGACTGAAAAACTTGAAAAAGCAGGTTGGAAAAAAGGGGCTGATGGAATCTACGAAAAAAAAGATAAAAAAGGAACTCAAAAACTAGCATTTTCTATTTCCACTTCCAACGTCCCTGAACTTAAATCTGTTGCATATTTACTAAAAGATACCTGGGAAAAATTAGGTGCGAGTATAGAGGTGAAAGTTTTTGATCTTGCCGATTTGAATCAAAACGTTATTCGACAGAGAAAATATGACTCTCTACTTTTTGGGCAAGCAGTTGGGCGAGACTTAGATCTATACGCCTTTTGGCACTCAAGTGAAAGAAATGATCCAGGACTCAATGTTTCAATGTATACAAATTCGAAAGTTGATAAGCTTTTAAATGAAATTAGAAAAAGTTCAGATAAAAAAGAAAAAATAAAACTTTTGGATGCATTTGAAAAAGAAATACAAAATGACATTCCAGCAATTTTTATTTATTCACCTGACTTTACATACATCACCAAACAAGAAATCAAAGGTATTGCTTTACAAGGAATCATTCATCCATCAGAAAGGTTCCTCGATATACAACATTGGTATATAAATACTGATAAGATTTGGAAAATATTTAATAAAACAGAAAAAACTAACTAACATGAACGACAACAAAACAAACGAGAACGACAATCAAAACAGACAACCTGAAGAAAGAGAGATTCGAAAACCCATACAAAGAACTACTTCCGAGACACAAACAGAAGCTGAAAAAAGACAAGCCACTAGAAGACCATTTCATGCCGACAGTTTGGCAAAACCAAGACAAAACGATAACAAAAGAAGACCTTTCATAAGAAAAGGAAACTTTAGTCATAGTAAGCCAGGAGAACAAAAGTCCAACCATCCTCACACTCACAACAGACACTCCCCTAGAGACAATCATATAAACCATTCAGGACCAAAGACTGAATCAAGTAATCCTGTACACGTAATACCACCACCAATTGAAGGCGTTGTACGTATAATTCCACTAGGAGGAGTTGAAGAAGTTGGAAAGAACATGACCGCAATCGAAATCGGTAACGACATTATTGTTATTGACGCAGGATTTGCTTTTGAAGATGAATCCACACCGGGAATCGACTACATTTTACCTAACACAAAATACCTTGAAGAGAGAAAAGATCGTATACGAGCTATTTTTATTACTCATGGTCACTTAGACCATACAGGAGGAATCCCTTACATTATGGACAGAATTGGTAACCCACCACTCTACACTCGAAATTTAACGGCTCTTATGATTAAGAAGCGACAAAGTGAATTTCCTAACGCTGAAGAAATTAACTACAAAATAGTAGAAAAAAATGAAGAGATAACAGTTGGAAATATCAAAGTAAAACTTTTTGGTGTAACTCACTCAATCCCTGATTGTATGGGGGTTATGGTTCGTACTCCTTACGGAAACATAGTAAACCCAGGAGACTACAAACTCGACCATGAAAATGGTATTCCTGAAAAATATGAGGAAGAAATATACTCTATGGTTTCAAGTGAAAAAACACTCCTTCTAATGACAGACTCGACCAACATCGAGAACCCTGGATTTTCTACTCCAGAAAAAGTAGTACACGTAAATCTTGCAGAAATAATCCGCAACACAAAAGGAAGACTTATCATGGCGATGTTTGCTTCGCACATTTCAAGAATCGTAAAAGTAATCGAAGCAGCAGAAGCATGCAACAAGAAAATTGTTTTCGAAGGAAGAAGTATGAAAAACAATTTCGAAATTTGTAAAGAAGCAAAACTTATTGAAATTAGAAAAGACACTGTTATCAATTCTTCAGAAATAGATCAATACCCTCCAGACAGAATTGTTATTCTAGCCACAGGAGGACAAGGAGAAGAGTTCTCTGCCCTTTCGCGAATGACTGCTAAAAACTACAAGTA
>CAYLOB010000028.1:7377-7955 GCA_964385205.1 uncultured Candidatus Saccharibacteria bacterium
TATATTCAACTAAACAATAGAGATACTGTAGTACTATCTTCTTCAATCATCCCAGGAAACGAACGTTCAGTTCAAAAATTAAAAGACAATCTTGCACGTCAAGGAATAAAAATTATCCATTACCGAACATCCGATGTATTCATTCACTCTACTGGCCACGGAAACCGAGGAGAAATTGAATGGCTACACAGAAAATTAAAACCTAAGTTTTTCATTCCAATTCACGGAAATCATTACATGCTTAGACTTCACGCAGAATTAGCGAAAGAAGTCGGAATGCCACCTGAAAACATTGTTGTGCCCGACAACGGTATGATTATCGAAATTGTTGATAATGGAGAAAAAATTGTTGTAAGGAAAGAAAAGGCTCCGTCCGGACAAATGATGGTAGACGGGTTCGCAGTTGGAGACATGCAAGAAGTCGTTATCAGAGACAGACAGCTTCTCGCTCAAGACGGTATGTTCGTTATTATCGCAACAGTATCCACTGTAAATGGTAAACTCAAAAAATCTCCAGACATAATTTCAAGAGGATTTGTGTATTTGCGAGAAAATCAAGAACTACTACGGCAAGCTAG
>CAYLOB010000029.1:0-5620 GCA_964385205.1 uncultured Candidatus Saccharibacteria bacterium
AAGGCGAGGAGGTAGATATTTTGCGTCACACTAAATTTTCAAAAGATGTTTTTCCAGTGGGACGACTCGACAAAGATTCTCATGGCCTTATTCTCATGACGAATGACCGCCGTATTACACACCGATTGCTCGATCCAAAATTTACTCACGAAAAGGAATATCGTGTGACGATCAAAAAAGAAGTCACCGGAAATTTTTCTAAAAAACTCGAAGTGGGAATGGAAATTGATGGAGTAAAAACAAAATCCACCAAAGTATATCGAGAAAGTCCAAATACATTTCGTATTATTTTGACTGAAGGAAAGAATCGTCAGATCAGAAAAATGGTTGAAGCGGCAGGGGATACCGTAATAGACCTTCTCCGTCTACGTATTGAGAATATTAAACTTGGAGACTTACAGAATGGCGCGTTCAAATCGGTACCTGGAAAAGAAATGGCTGTGCTACTTAAGAAACTTGGACTTTCGTAGCGGGTATGATTTTTACAGTCTAACGGAGAAAATGCAAAAACGAACGTTGAAGCAGTTGCAGATTTTATTTTGCCACATAAATGCCACGGTATTTTTGTGGCATTTTTGCTTCTGTGCATTGGAAATATGAGCTAACAAACCTGCTACTATCATGCACTCTACACAAATTTATAGGGTAGTCTGAAACCCTTTACATATTCTAATTTTATTATATTATACACACTAACTTGTGCGAGTTGCCAAGAACATTTACATAACCTAAAAATATTACTGCAAATGAAAAAGCACTTACTGGTCATTATTGTCGGGTTTGATTTAAAACATCAAACGTTTAACACCGTTGTTGAAATTATCAAGGGCAAGCGTATAAATCTAAAGAAACTGGAATTTTCAGTTAGATTTATTACTGCGGAGGAACACACGATTACTACATGCAGCGAAGTCGAAAAAAATGTTGCTGCGGTGCCCCACGAACGGCTTTTAATTATTAACAAAGTCGGAAGCACTGACGACTTTACGGCAACATGCGGGTTGAAGCTAAATAAGCACACCCCAACTGTTATCCTCGGTCCAAGTGTAACTCTGTACAATGATGACCTCACTGCAGAGTACAACCTCATTCAGTATGCCGTTGATTACCTTATTGCCCTCAAACAGGGGGTGCAGATGATCAATGAGTTGCCTGATCGCGACGATGAGCACATCCATGCAGTAGTAGCCGAGGTATATCACCAGCTATCAGTCAGTGAAGCGGGGCAGGAAGTTGATGCTATGTTTAAATAGCGTGGAAAAATTACAAGGGAACAGAAAGGGATAGACCCATCTGTTCCTTTTCTGTTTTTATTAGTGCAATCTTGCTAGCTTTCTCTTTCCCGCGATAGAAATTATTCCAATCGTGTAATTAAAGAGGCAAATCCAGAGGGGGAAGATAATAAGGGCAACGTCCCATTTCCCAACAGATATGGCTCCGAGGAGGCCGCCTGTGCCGCAGATCATGTAGGCGATCGCTGTTTCGCTGTGTGGGTCATTGTGCGTTTTTACCATCGTCAAAAATCCTCCAAGAAAATCAATCACAATTGTGATGACAAGTGCGTACATTGGATTGTTCGTGAGATACCACAAAACGAGCCCTATACCAGCTCCGATAAGTGCGGCAATGTCCAATTTTGATGTGCCGCCCACGCCGTGCTTGATGGAGAGGATGAAGATAATGAGGACGCCAACCCAATCAACAAAAGTCGTGATGAGTGACCAGGTACCACCTTCAGATAGTTGAGCAAAGAAAGCGATTGTGAGAAGCACAATCCAAATAAACCACGTCATTCTCTGGGGAGTGGTTTTTCCTCGATAAATATCTCTGATGTAGGGAATAGCTGAGAGGGCGATGAGGGCGCCAGAGAGAACGCCAAGGGCTTGTTGCATTACTTAGGTAGTGTAGCGCGTTTTCGTAGAAAAAGTATCTCACCAATAATTACGAATTTTGTCGCGAGGACTGCGAGGGGATATATAAGTGTGACCAAGGAATAGTTGCTCATTGAAACAGTTGAGAGCCCGTGCTTTACAGCGTCTACGTACATTGAAGCGAGGGACTCACTTTTGGGTGCGTGCCATGTTTTGCGCATTGTTGGGAAGAAGGCAATGAGATCAATGAGAGTGGCGAGTATTACTGACCATAGGACATTTTTTATGAGAAGCCATGGAAGAATTGCTACAATTGAAAGTACTAGGCAGACTTTATCAAAATTAGTGATATCTTTGTTTCCGTATTTAGGGTTGAGGGCAAGGAAAAATGTACCGATAGTCACGATAGCTGCAACGCCTGTTGCCCATGAGCCTGGGCCGCCTCCGGAAACCCATTGGCCGAGGAATGCGATCACGGTAACGATGGACCAAATGAGCCATGTGTAGGTGTGAGGCTTTGTATTGCCACGGAGAATGTCTTGGATGTAGAGGTATGAGCTAAAGAGGGCAAGCGCTGCTGCGATTCCTCCGACGATGACTTTTAGGTCCATTAGGGGATTATAGCAGGGTGACCAATTTTATAAATTGACGAAAATAGAATCTATGTTAATATAATTTCCGTATTCTTTGAAAAAGATTGGAGCGTGTTTGTTTATTGCCCAGAGGAGCTTAAAGGCTTTTCCGGGGGATAAACAAATCCGTATTTTAAAAAATTCAAACATTTTTAATCCAACAAAAAAGCACATGAAAAAAACACTGATTGCACTGATTGTCACATTTCTCGGTCTTGCTGCGTGCACACCCGGAATAAACAAATCTGCTTTGGCAGATACATCTACGAAGAATAATTCCGCGACAGCAGGTATTCCACCTCCACCGGCGGATTCTACTACTCAAATTACGGAAGAAACAGACACTGTTTCGAGGACTGTTCAACGGTATCTGGAAAGGGTAATAGAAAAAAATAGTACTGCTTACACAAATGGCGTTTGGACACACACCAGAAGAACGGTGAATGTTAGCAAACAGGCGCGTGTGGCAATACTGTTTACTTTTCTGGAGCAATTTAAGAAAGGCAGGCGACAAGACTATTTTGTTATAGTTGAAGATACGGGTACGTATCATGTTTTTGCTTGCATAAACCAAATAGCTGGAAGTGGTGTGCCTCAATCTGAGATGCATCCCCGCAGCTATGCCAGCTTTGATGTAAGAAACGGGATTGCAATGCACAAGGAGCATTTGCATGGAAACGCTACTGATATACAGTTTCTTTTGTATCGGCTTGCGTGTGCCATACCAGATCCTAAAGTTTCTCCGGGTTACTACAGTGTTTTGTAGGGTACTTAAACAACAACCTTTAAAAGGAGTAAGGAGTAATTTCTTACTCCTTTTCCTTTTGTCAGTTTCAAATTTATGTGCTATATTAATTTAGGCGCCTTTGGCGTCTTTATGTTTGGCCCCATCGTCTAACGGTTAGGACACGGCCTTTTCAAGGCTGTAATCGGAGTTCGATTCTCCGTGGGGTCACCTTCAACAGCTAGCACGAGTAGGCTAGCTAAAAGCCTCTCTCGGTGCTTGCTTAATGTATTTTAACTTTCGTTTAACTTAATTTGCTATAATTAGGGTACTAGTTTGGTAGCTGGCTCTTGAAGCTGTTTTTTAACAAACTTAGCTTATTCTTGAAGTAGTTAAATTTATAAATAAAATGAAGATTAAAAGTGTAGAAATTAAAGGCTTTAGAATACTCGAAGATGTAGTCATTGATTTCAATGATACTGTTACATTGATAGTAGGAAGAAACAATACAGGAAAAACATCTCTTACGGAGATTTTTTATAAGTTTTTTAGTAACAGTAGTAATAGTAAGTTTAAATTTGAAGATTTTTCTCTGTGTTCATACGCTCATCTTAACAATACAGAGGTGCTTTATAACGCTTTCATTGAATCAAAAGCTAAGAGTGAATCCGATAGTATAGTTCTTGAAAAAGAAAAAGCCTACAAGGGCACACTTCCAAAGATAGAGCTCAATATCCTTCTTGAATACAATGATACAGACAATCTCTCGTCTGTCTCAAATTTTATAATGGATCTTGACCCAAAGAGGAAAGACGTTCTTATTTCTTGCGAGTATAGCGTATCAGACTCAGAGAAATTAGTTAAAAAGTTCATTGAAAACAAAAAGGAGTTCAAGACATTGTCAGAATATTTAAAAAAGAATTCTAGTCATTTCTATACTACAATGTACTACGCTGTTGATTCTGAAAATAAAACAGTTAAGAGTAAGATTGAGGAGAACGCTAAAGGTAAAATTTCTAACGTATTTTTACCTCAATTTATCACGGCACAAAGAATTGTAGATGACCAATCTTCAGACGATGTTCATGGGCTTACTAAAGGTTTCGGGGATTATTATAAATATAATAACGATTCTCCCAATACAGAAGACCTGAAAGTACTGCTTGATAAAACATCACAAGATTTGGATGGTGACTATAAAACGTTTTTTAAGGATATATTTTCTGATTTAAAGGATTTTGGCATGAATACGGGTCTGAATGTTCAAGAGCTTGAGATTAAATCAAAATTTGATATTGAAAAAGTCCTAAAGGACAACGCAACACTTTACTATAAGCATGATGATGAATTTCTACCTGAGTCACACAATGGACTTGGTTATAGCAATTTAATTTATATTATTTTGCAGTTCTTTAACTCTTTTGAAGAGTATAAAAAAAGAAAGCCAATCCCAAATTTTAGTCTGCTATTTTTGGAAGAGCCTGAAGCCCATCTTCATCCTCAAATGCAACAGACGTTTATAAAAAATGTTAAGTCATTCATCCAAAAGAAAGACTGGAACATTCAAGTAATAATAACCACCCATTCTTCTCATATAGTAGCCGATAGCGGCTTTGAAAATATTCGTTATTTTGAAAAAGCAAACCATAAGGTAACAGTTAAAAATCTTTCAGAGTTTCAGTCATCTGAAGACAAAAAAGATCCTTCAACAATAGTATTTTTGAAGCAGTATATGACACTTTATAACTGTGACATGTTTTTTGCTGATAAAGTCATAATGGTGGAGGGCGTTGTAGAAAGATTATTGTTACCGGAAATGATTAAGCGCTCAGCCCCAGACTTACACAATCAATACCTCACGCTTATTGAGGTTGGAGGTGCTTATGCATATAAATTTAAATCGCTACTTAAATTTCTTAATGTAAAAACGGTAGTAATTACTGACCTTGATTCCGTTAGGAAGAACGCGGCAAAACGATACGAAGCTTGTCCTGTATCGGAAGGTGAAAATACTAGCAATAAAACTCTAGAGGAGTACTTAGGGACTAAGGTACTCGCTGATGTTTGCGGTAAAAAAGACGCCGACAAGATATCTGCAAATGTTAGAGTTGCCTACCAAGTACCAGAAAAGAAAGGTGCTAAATGCGGCAGAAGCTTCGAAGAGGCTTTTATAATTAAGAATGCCAAACTCCTTTCTGCTAATATTAAAGATATCTCCACTCTTGATTTATTTACAGGAAAATCTGAGGGTGACATTATTGAGCAATCTTATGCAATTGCAATGGATATTCCAAAAAAGACAAACTTTGCCTTTGATATTCTTGTGCTTGAAACGTTTGATATTCCGAAATACATTAATGAATCACTCGTATGGCTAAACCAAGACTAAAAAA
>CAYLOB010000029.1:5630-7949 GCA_964385205.1 uncultured Candidatus Saccharibacteria bacterium
ATCTTTTCCTGCTTGAAGGAAAAGAAAAGTTTTGTAGTTGAAGCAGGAGCGGGTTCTGGTAAAACACGTTCTTTGGTTGAAACCCTAAGACACATTTTATCTAACGAGGAAAAATCTCTTCGAGCAAATAATCAACAAATCGTATGTATTACTTATACAAATGTCGCAAAAAATGAAATTATTGAACGTATCGAGGATAACCCGCTTGTTTTTGTCGGTACTATTCACCAATTTGCATGGCAAGCAATTAAAAACTACCAAACTGAATTAATTCAAGAAATACTAAATCAGAATTCAAAGGATACAAAAAAGTCCGTTGAGGATTTAGAAACTAAAATTGTTGGTAAAAAAATTGAATATTCTGAATATGGTAGAAAATTTGAAGAGGGACAAATAACACATGAGGATGTAATTGATTTTTCAAATAAATTGTTTGAAAAATATCCTAAAATCTTGAAAATTGTTTCTGATAAATTTCCCTACATTTTTGTAGATGAGTATCAAGACACCGAAGAAAGAACGGTAAAAATGTTGCTTGATTTTTTGCTTAAAGCAAAAAATAATTCTGCCGTTGTGGGATTTTTTGGTGATTCAATGCAATGTATTTTCGACCGCGGAATTGGACAAATACCGCAAGAGTATATATCAAACGGTACACTCCAACTGATAACAAAGGAAGAGAACTTTCGTTGCTCCAAACAGGTTATAAAAGTGCTTAACAATATTCGAGCTAATATTCAACAAAAACCCACAGGACACAATAAGGAGGGACTGGTTCAGTTTATTGATTGTAATGGTTCTGGAAATATAAGCGATTATGAAAAAGTAAAAAACTATTTAATTACATCTAAGGGTTGGGATATTGCTAAGGCAAAAATACTACTTTTGACTCATAAAGATATCGCTAGCAAGGCGGGCTATGAGAGTCTTCTACAAACTTACGACAAACTTTCATTCGGAAGAGATCGCCTGTTCAAGAAAGATGAATCTTATAGTGATTTTTTCTTAAGTAAATTAGAGATTTTTATTTCTCTTTATGAAAACAAAAAGTACAGCGAATTTATTACAATGCTAGGAAAACAAGGTTTTGTAGTTAAAAAGCACGAAGATAAAGAAGCCATAGACAAGTTGATGAGAGAATTAGTGAGACTTAGAAATACATCCTCGATAAAAGAGGTCTTAGAATTTGTTCTTTCTAATAACTTGTTGGTAAAGCCAACTCGAATGGTTAATTTTGAAGATAAAATTAACGAAATTCCCTTACCACCCGAGCATACTGATAAAAAGGATTTTTACGATACTCTAATGCAAGTGGATTATAAAGAATACATACGAGTAAATGAATATATTGAAGGATTTACCCCATATTCCACAAAGCATGGAGTAAAGGGAGCTGAGTTTGAAAATGTATTAATCGTAATTGATGACACATCTTGGAGAAACTACAATTTCAATGAAGTATTTTCTGGTTTGTTTTCTTCTGGTGTCAAAACAGACAGATACAATAGAACCTTGAATTTATTATATGTATGTTGTTCTCGGTCAAAAAATTATCTAACAGTAACTTCTCTTTCAAAGATTGACCCTACTGCGGTTCTTGGAATAAAAAGAATTTTTGGAGATAGTAACTATACAACCGTTAATAATATTTAGTTATATATTTTGTGTTTTGAGCGATATCTTTTTATTGTTCAAAACAATCTCACTCTTCAAACAACGCATAAACTCTCGCTTCTCGTCCATCGTTCCCTCAATAAGGATGAACTTGGCGTAGTTACGTATGTCTATGTCCTTGACCGCCACGAGCGTTTTGTTACCGAGGAGCATTTGCTCGAATTTCTTGAATCGCTGTACCTCCATCGTTATCTTCTCTCTCATCGGCACAGTATGGATTTCCAAGTCATCCATCAGGTCTTGAAGCTGTACGACAAGGTCTTCCTCGTTAATGAATCCGCATGGACAGTCTTGGTCTCTTGTCCGCGTGCATTTGTAGTAGACGTACCGATTCACGTTTCCGTTCTTCTGCTTCTTGAACTTCTCATCGGCAGTTATTCCCGAACCGCATAGTCCGCATGTCATTATTTTTGTGAAGGCAAATTCCTTTTGAGACGACCTAGGTTCTAATGTCTGACTCTTTATCTTCTCCTGAACCAAGTCGAATAGCTCTTTGGTTATGATTGGCTTGTGCGAGCCGTTGTACCAATTCCCAGATTCTTTCGGGAACTCGAACCGCCCGTAGTAGAAGTGGTTCTCGAATATGCGGTACAGATTTCCAAGACTCAAATGGATGTTGTTTTCAGTCCTAAAATCTATATCGTG
>CAYLOB010000030.1:0-7868 GCA_964385205.1 uncultured Candidatus Saccharibacteria bacterium
TGGAGTCAGAGCCTCAGAAACAAGATGAACAGCTAGAACATGCAAACGAGGGTGTCATTAGAAATTTCAGCGTTTTAGATACAGCAGGAGACTTAACTCCAGCACACGATGGTTTAAGTCCCTACAACCGCTATGAAGATAAAGAAGGTGGCGCGTTTTACGCTATTTTCCGAAATCCCAAAATGCAATTTGTCGTTTCAGAACTTGCGTCACTTGCTGTTCCGGTCGCTCCAGTGCTACTTCGCAAAAAAATGCCAGAAGGTAATTATATGGATTTTTCTGCTGGAGTAGAACAACATCCTGATTTTGGGAAAGATAAAGATGTGTTTAAAGTTGACCAAACATTTCTTTATTGTATTTTTGCTGATGTTGATCATTTCGAAAATTGGAACTATACCAAAGGTGTTCATTATGACTTCAACGTAGCTAATTTTAAAAATAAATTATTACCTAGAGAATATTTTGATCTAGTGAAAACAAATCTTGAAGATAGTTTCGAAGTGTGTCAAAAGCTAAAAGAAAAAATAGCAGATTTTAAAAAACAAATTGATGGGGAAGAAGGACTTAATTTTATAAAAGCTGTTGTCAAAAAGGCAGAATATACTGATTATAGTTCTGAAGACATACAAAAAGTACTACTCAGTCGTTGTAATGAGGCTCTCACTAATCTTTAATTACAAAAACACCTCGCTTTAATGTTACTGGGCGAGGTGTAAAAGTTTATTTTTTCTTAGCGTCTTTGTTCTTCTTTGGCTTTTTTTTATCTTTTTTTGCGTGAGTGCTTCTTTCTGCCATGTGTTTGTTATTAACTAATAATAATTGTTATCTAATTATATCTCAAGAAATAAAATTTGGGTGTGGAAAGCTCAATAAAGAATTTTATACTCCCTTATCACTTTGGTGTATTATATTAAAGTACCTAAATTATTTACAATAATATCCAAAATTATGTCCCAAAGCAGTGAACAACCTCACAATCCTTTTTCATATAGTCTTTCTGAATCAAGGCAAATGTTACAAAAAGAAAGACCTTATGACGATGGGGATAAACTAATACTTGATTTTATTTTTACGGCACAGGCAAGTATTCGAAATGAATTAAGAAAAAGTGGTGGTCTTGATAAGGCAGCTCGGGAGCGAGTTTTTCAATCAGTAAAGCAAAAATATGGTAGTTTAACTCCTGAAGAACGAGATGCAGTAGAGATTGCTATTGGAGTATATGAAAAGGCACTTTCTCCGGTAGATGTACGGGAGGGTCAAGAAGGCGGATCTATTCATCGTGAGCTCGAGGAAAGTTTTGCGGAGAGGTTTCAAATTAAATGGTACGGAGAAAGTCCTCAAGATCACTTGATTTTTGCTATTCTCTTTAGGGTTTTGAAAGAAACAAAACTTGAAGGGGCGTTTTTTAATGATTTTGATGATTATAAGCCAGAGGATTTTAGGGAGTAGGGCTTTTTTAAAAAAAGTGACACGCTTGAACTGAATTTAACTTATCATTTTTATTATTATATCTCGACTTTGTGTTGCGATATTTATTTAAAATACAAAGGTCTTGTCTATTTTATATTTAGTATTTTTATATAGATTCTTTCACTAACTTTTCTTCAAATTCGTGAAGTAGAAAAAGACTTACATCATCGAGAGTATTATGACCTTGGCGAAATGGACGTTCTAATACGGGAATGAGTCGTGCTACATATAAAAACAAGTACGAGATAAATCCGAAAAGAGCAAAATATTCAGGTTTTCCTTCACTTTGTAGGAATAACAAAAGTCCTATAACAGCGATCATTATTGATTCAGCCAGAAAATAAACAGAAGGAACAAATTGTATTCGTTGTATATGTTGGATGCGGAGTAGTATTTTTTTAGCGTTTGTTCGTTCTGATTTTAGTCGTACGATATGATTTGCTGGCATTCCAAGGTTTTCCATTTCTACAAATGATGGTAATAGCTTTTCGAGAGTTACAAAAACTTCTTTGAGTTCAGAGTGGTGACTACCATGCGAAAGTCCTTTAAATAGTAAAGACACAGTTTTTAAAAGGGTTGACCGAACGTTATCTAGATTGAAAGTGGGGTTAGATACTTTAAATGTCTTCGCATCTTCCCAGATACTTTCAAAAGCAGAGCGAAGTTCGGCAGGAGATTTTTCCGCCTCCTTGTAGTCGGCAAATACACCAGCGAGGAGAAATCCCATTATAAAGACAGCGCCACTTATCGCACTTGTGTAGAGTGAGTTAGAGGACAAAAATTCCCATCCTAATTTATAAAGAACAAACTTAACAATAATAAGCCCCATTACGATGCCTATTGTGGTTATACCGAGGCGCCCTTTAATAAAAAATGATTTCATGGGGGTATTATAGCAGAAGGTGGGAGGGGCTTCTATCTAGATTCTCCCTCAAAATTCGGTACTACAATGCCCCATTGCATATGCTCAATATCAAGTTTTAGATAAACGCTCTTTCCGAGAGATGGTTTTGTTGTCATCGGTTCTCCGACACCACGATCTGCAAAGTTTACAACAATTACAGTTTTGTGTTTAGGATTTTTACTTAATTCAGTCGTTTGTGGGGCAATGCGGTCCCCAAGAAGAAAACCATCTGAACCTAGGTATCGATTGTTTGTTTGGAGTGCCGATACAACATAATAAAAAGTACCACTTCCGCCAGAGTTCTGTCTAATCAGAAAAACGACATCATTTCGAGCATCTCCATTCAGATCTGTAACAAGTTCGTTTCCAAAGTAACTAAACTCTCCACTCAAAGTAATTTTTTTACCTTCGATCATATATTCGATATCTTTGTAACTTTTAAGTGTAAATGTTTGTTTCTCTTTTTTGTCTGTAAAAGAATTTAAAACAAGAAATCCACTGACTATTACTATTTGAAAGATAATTGTTAACAAAAGTTTCTTGCGAGAGGTAGTTTTGAGGTTTAATAAATTTATACTCAAAGATAAAAAGAATACACCCAGTGCCATCACTGCAACTATTAATAAATTCGTACCTTCTGGATCATTAATAAAGAAAAACATCGTTCTTGAAAGGATCAATGATGTTATAAATAAGATTAGTAGAGAGGTTTTCATATTTTAGTATAGAAGAGAAGTTATATTAATGTTTTCTACATCTAAGATTCATCTTCGGGAATAAGTGTCCAAGTACCATCTCGATATTCGGCCACACCCTTACCACCAATAGGCATACCAGATGCGTCATAATCAATACTATGAATTGATGCTGAAGATTGTTGGAGGGGATGATTAGACTTATTTGTATAATCGTATTTTGCCCTTTGATAGTTATATTCAACCTTCTCTCCGTTTTCTAAATCAATCTCAATCTCGTATACCGTCACTCCTTTTTCATCAGTCAAAACTCTAAGTTCCTTGTACACCTTTCCTTTTAATACAGTTTCCAGAAAAGACTGGATATCTTCTTTTGTAGGTAATTTCTCTGGAGCTTGTTCATTTGTATTTTCGCTATTGTCTGGTGGCAACTGATCATATTTTTCCATAGATAAATCTTAACACTCTTGGGTTTTCACACAAGCTTGCAACAACGTGGAATATGTTAAAATAATCGTATATGAAAACAATACCTAAAAATACAATTTGTCTTTGGTTTGAAAAGGATGCGCTTGATGCCGCAAAGTTTTATGCCGAAACTTTTCCAGATAGTAAAGTTGGCACAGTTTTTTATGCGCCTTCAGATTATCCATCGGGTAAGGAAGGGGATGTTCTAACAGTGGAGTTTACTGTGTGTGGCATTCCTTGTGTTGGTCTAAATGGTGGCCCGGTTTTTAAACAAAGCGAAGCTTTTTCTTTTCAGATAGCAACAGAAGATCAGGAAGAAACAGATCGTCTTTGGAATGCGATAGTTGGAAACGGCGGACAGGAAAGCGAATGTGGTTGGTGTAAGGACAAATGGGGAATATCTTGGCAGATTACACCCCGCACTTTGATCGAGTCTATGGCAGTGGGCGGTGATGAAGCAAAGCGTGCTTTCGACGCAATGATGACTATGGGGAAAATAGATGTTGAGGCTATTGAGAAGGCGAGGAGGGGTTAGAATAATAGGTATTATTTAATGATATACCCCTCAAAGGGCAGGTGTGTTTATGTGTTGCTCTCAAATTTTCTTTAAAATACCTTTTCTCTTTACTATATTCTTATAGTCCCACTGAATTAAGGTTGCCTTCCTGAGCCATCTTTTTAAATAAATTACTTTAATATCTTTTAGATTTGTATAAAATATTTCTGCTGCTTTGAATTTTCCTTCAGGTTTTAAATCTTTTTCTTCAAAACTTTGTCCACTGAAAAACATAAGCGAGACGCGTCCATCTTTTCTAACTGAATATGAGACTATTGGATTACCTTCCAAAAACCACACAGGACTACCGTGCCACACTTTCGATTCACTTTTCTTTAAATATTTATTGATACTTGATTCTAAAAATTCACAAATGTCCATTACATTTTTAGTCTGTAATTTGTTGTATTCAGATATAGTTGTTGTATTAGTTTTTTTCATGAATTATTTCCTGTTTGAGAAGTCCACTATGCACTCAATTACGATTACGTATTAAATAAATAAACTAGTAACGAAACCAGTCAGTAGTAGTGTTACTAGACTTGAGAGTATGTCCGAGAAGAATTTTTTCCAAGCAAGTTTACTGTCACATTCGCCGCCCCAAAGTATTCCTGAACCCATTGTTGGAACAATGAAGCATAGCCAGTTCATTACCACGAATCCAAAAGCAACTGATAGTGGTAACCCGTTGCTTACACTCATTATTACAATAAAGACTACAGAAAATGCTGTTAGAAAAGAAAGTACCATTTGAGCTAGGTATATTTTAAACATTTTTGGCTTAGCTTCTTCCATTTTTCTTTTTTGTTCTTCAGCTGAAAGTTTATCAAATCCAAGATACTGCATATGGATTTTTCCCATAGGAGTTTTGTTTGAATACCAAAATGTGCCAACAACCGCCGCGATAACTGAACCTAGGAGTGATAATAAAATTACTGTAGTCATAAATCTATTGAAATTATTTTATAATTAAAAATACAGGATTAATTATATCAGGAATAGGAATAAAATTAAGTTTTGAGAGGGGAATCCTCGTGGAGCTTTCTCAATGTTTTGCAATAGAGTTAGTCTAGCTAAGCTTATTGAAATAAAAAAACCGACAGCGTCTACGCTTGCCGGTGTTGAAGTAAATGAAATCACCAATTCTTCCATAACTCTTTCGGATATGGTCCGCTAAGCAGGGTAATCTGCCGTTCGTCGTTAGTACCTCCACTTAGGACAAATAGCCGACCGTGCTCATCGACGAACCCTGTTCCGCTTTCGCCGCCCATTGATTGGTATTGAATCATGATGAGTGAAGGATCCTTGGTAGCTCCAATCGCCGGATACTCCTTTCCGTTTACCAGTGACTTTAGCTTCTTTATGACTAGTCCGCCAGCTTTTGGATTCGGGAAGAAGTAGAAGTTTATCTTTGTGGGTGTCGTGGGTAACTGTTCAGAGAAGCATTCTATCTTTTTTGCCACACCAGGACGAAGAAGCACGATGTCGAGGTTACGAGTAAGTTTTGCTTCGAAATTCCGATAGGCAATGCTCTCAAATCCGAATTCAACTTTGTGTTCGTCGGGCGACAGATAGCGGACAATTAAAAGCTCGTCCGAGAACTTTTTCAACAGCAGGTGTTCCACTGTCGCAATGATCGGTCCAGTTTTTCCTATAAACTCGGTGCCAACTGCGGTGAAGGCTGGTCTCTTATCCGGACCCCGATAGCGGTAAATGAGCACTGGACGAAAATCGGGATGGACACGGGTAGGACTTGCTGTCGTAAGGAGCATCTCCTCCGGACTGTTTGTCGGTGCCGGTTTTGATGCTTTCTTGCCAGGTAGTGCGATAAGAGTTGCGATGGCCGCAACTACGAGGAGGAGAAGTAATTTGATTTTCATTAATAAAAAAGGACGTTGGTTGTTGAGTCTTAAAGTAACATTAAAATTGTGTTGTGTCAAAAGAAAGGGAGATAAGGAGTTTACGTCTATTAATAGTTACTCACTTAGTAAAAACAAATTGTTGTTTGTATTGCTGGCCGTCTCGAACTAGAACTGCGGAAAGTTTTGCCCTGTAATGTCGGTTTTGCCTATTTTAGTATAATAGAACGACGCTTCTCGAGCGCATCAAAAAAGTTGCAATCTTGTATTTATTTTTCTTCAATAGTTTTACCAACTTTCGACATCATATCTTTTATAATTTCAATATCTTCTTTTGTTTCAGCTACCTCTGCTTTTATCTCTCCAAGTTTACTATTAACAGAAAAGCTTTTTTTTGATTCTGTCTTTTTATCAAAAGGCTCTTTATAGATTGTAGACATCGAATCGAGAACAAAATCTAATATCTTTTGTTCGTCCGCTTGGGACTTGAATGTATTTTTAAGAAGTGTAGTGTAGCTTTCTAAAGCAAATGCCGTTGCAGATTTGAAAGCATATTTTTCAAGAAGATTTCGTTCATGCGTATATCTTTCGGTTGCAAATATGGTAAAAAATAAAAGTGGGGATGTGACCGTCAATCTTGTAAGGAACAAACTAATCTCTTGGAAATTGCCCTGAAACCATGTGATGTATACTGCCGCTACGCTCGCAAATAGAAGAGTGGTCGTAAGTATAAGTATGTTGTACCAACTTTTCATTGAAACCTCTATTTCCTTTTTTCGCGCATCAAAAGAATTTGCCAATCCCGTACCAGTAACAATACCGTAGAGCTTAACAATTTTATCCTTTGATTCTTGGCTAGTTTTTTCATGCTCCTTAATCTTATTTGTTTCAGACTCAGATTGCTCCCTAAGCTGAACAATTTGTTTATGGTGTGCAATTGATTCAGCGTTTAAATTTTTTATTTCCTTATAAAGACCCTCAGACTGGTCTTTTATTATAAAGATATCTTGCTTAAGATCTTTTGAAGATTTCAAAATCGCTGCTAGACCAGTCTCTCCGTTATCTATCTTCTGTTTAATAGTCTCGAAATCTGAATACGCCGTAGTCATACTTTCTATGTTCGACTGAACAGAAGCTAAAGCATCTTTTATCTGAGTAAGGTTCGAATCAGCCGAAGTTTTAACTGTTTCAATATCAGTCTTGAATTTTTCAGCTTGTTTCAAAATCGCTGCTAGACCAGTCTCTCCGTTATCTATCTTCTGTTTAATAGTCTCGAAATCTGAATACGCCGTAGTCATACTTTCTATGTTCGACTGAACAGAAGCTAAAGCATCTTTTATCTGAGTAAGGTTCGAATCAGCCGAAGTTTTAACTGTTTCAATATCAGTTTTAGCTTTTTCTAACGAAGCAATAGTATACATGGCGCCACTTTCAGGATTATCAAGTTTCTTTCGAAGATCATTAAAGACACCGAAATAAGTGTCTATCTCACCTACAGTTTCAGTAGTTTTCACCAATAGTTCCTCTGACTTCTTTAAACTGGCCTCTGTTTTGGCTATTAAATCAGCCATTTTAACTGTAGTTTCGTTTTGGGTCTTTGTATCATCCTGCTCCATAATTGGCTACAACAGTACCTTAAAGAATTTTGTTTAGCAAGGACTGAAATTCAAGATTATTAAAAAGTATTAGCTCACGTATCTCGAGCGTGATAACTTAGCTCAAACTGGCTGGGGGACAGGGAACTCGGTCGTTACACGACCAGTACACCTTTTGGATAATTTGCTTTAATACTTTTCAAATTATGCTCAAAAGGTTTTCGAGTCCCTGTCGTAAGGTGTGTATACACCTTACTTCCCCCAGCTTTGTAGAGTTTAAAATAGTCTTCTCTCCAAAGCTGGGGGACAGGGACTCGAACC
>CAYLOB010000031.1:0-5276 GCA_964385205.1 uncultured Candidatus Saccharibacteria bacterium
TTACGGCATTTATCTGACAAAGAAGCTTTTGATGATGCGGTAAAATCAGGAAGATGTAGTGCGACTGATGAACTATATGGATGTTTTCCAAATGGTGTACAGGTATATGAACCAGATAAAAATGTTCAACCAAATCCAAAAACATATTCATTTTCAAAAGATATAAAAATCGTTTCTTTTACAGACAATGATCAAGAAAATTACTCTTCGTGCGGAGGTGGTTGGGATCTTTTAGATATTGATGATTTTATTAAATTACAACCTTATTTACATAAAGACAAAAAAGAATTTATCCCTGAGTACGAAGTGAGGTTAAATGAAAAAGGTGAAGTAGATCTTATACAAGAGGTGTTTAGACCATAATTATGAACATAAAGAAATTATCTAAAAATATAAAATGCACCATAAGAGTCTTCCTCTTCCTTTTTTTATTCTTGCCTCAGGTTACACAAGCGGGCGATTGGTGCTGGCTTCAAGAAAGAACTTCACACTATAAGGTTGTTACCTTCAGTACAAAATCTCAAGAATATATAGATGGTTATAAATATTCTCATGATTTTGTTGGTGATTTAACGTGTAATACACTAATACCGAAAGTCTCAACTTTAAGTGAGCAGGAGAAAACCTTTTTAAAAACACAGATTCAAAAGTTTGATTTGCAAGATGGTGTGTATAAAATGTCTTATCGTGAGCATCCTGTTGGTAAGTATGAGGTGGGTGAAAGAGAGTTGTTTTCTCGAGAGGTAAATACATATGAAAAAGAGCGAGTAGAGTCTATCTCTCTAGCAAGAAAAGTTTGGCGAGATACAGCTTTCAGCTTTGTGATAGGCATATTTTCTTATACTTCAGTCTTGTGGTTTTTGTTGTTTGTTTCTATCTTTAAGGTTAAGAACCGGTGGTTTCGACTAGCTGGCTTAATAGTAACTACAGGGTGGTCTATTTTTATGATTAGTATGTATACGATAGGTGAGTATTATTACTGGAGTGCATCAAATTATATGTATGACATATCACGACTTCTTTTATGGGAAAGGGTACATGCAGTGTGTCTGGTTCTAATGGTAATATCTATCTTTATCGGGTTATTTAAATTTTACCATCTTTGTAAGCATGTTAAGTATAAAATATGAAAAAGACCCTCAAAATCATTTCAATAGTTATAGCTTTATTATTTTTAGTTTTTCTTGTGTTTTTATCACTTGGAGGATTTTTAGCAAAAAGACAAAGAGAGAAAGCGGATGTGTTATACGCAAAAATGGTTGAAACGGGTAACTTTAGTTTCTGTCAAAAGACAAAAGGAGGGGGTATGGGTAGTTCAACTACTTTTAAGGATATTTGTATTGACGGGTATCTATACCAGTTCGCAAAAAGTTTAGATGTATGTGAATATAAAGATATAAAAGATGTATGGTACAGAAGAGATAAATGTTACCAAAAAGTAGCAGAGAATACAGGGGATGTTGCTATATGTAAAAAATTTGGTGAAATAGTCACTTACTCCTATCCAGTAGTAGATTCTTGTATTGCGGGCATTGCAAGACAAAGGCAAGATATTTCATTTTGTAATGAAATTAGTACGGAGTATATTCGAGCAGGTTGCTTTTTAAGTTTTGCATCAAATAAAAAAGATATTGAAGTGTGCAAAGTAGATAAATCTGAGGCAACTCGAAAACAATGCGAGGAAGAATTTAACCAGTTTTATTCGGAAAGTAGGTAAATTCATTATGGACACAATCTATCTTGCCATGAAAGAGAAAGGGTGGGAGATACGATAAATTGACATAATATAATATTAGTTGTATTATATGAGCAGTATGAAACCGCTCATTTATCTCGCCGCTCTTTTTTTGATTGGATGTTCAACACAACCAAAGAAAGATGAGGGTCTCACGGTCCTCAATCAAAAACTTGGCCTGTATTTGCAGGCTGAAAATGACTTTAAACACAGTACACTCTCACCAGGTGAGTTTTCAAAGTCAGTCAGGTATCCTGGCATCGAGCCGGTATTTCTCGAACAATTTTTGATAAAGGCACAAAAGCATGCGCAGTCACAATAGGCTGCGCTTTTTTAATTCAAGGTGGTCAAAAAAAGTAATGAGTATATAATATGAAGTATTATTACAAAATAAATATTAAATGAAATTTAAAAAAACATCAGTAATTGTAATTGGAACTCTTTCGGTATTTTGTTTATGTATTTTTGCAAATGCTCAAATTACAAATAAAATGCTTCCAAGTACAAATGTAAGGGTTCAAACAACTGTCACTCCAACAACTGCGACTACTGAAGATAATGTTACACTTTGTCTTCGTGATACAAATAAAGATGAAAAAATTGGGATAGCTTCTTCTGAGGAATTTTATCCTAGTCTTGCCTCAGAATGTGAATTGAACGGTGGTGCTTCTGGTGATGCGTTGATTTTCGCACAAGAGACGAAACGTGGATGGAGTGTGTTTTTTAGTGAAGTTAAAAATAAAATGATAGCTGCTGTATTTTATCTTTTTGGAGGTAAACAATCTACTTCTGAAACAACAAATCCAGTAAATGATTCAAGAACATCTTTAGAGGATACTTCTAATACTGATACAACAAACAAAAGTAATTTGATAGGGGTGGTAAAAGCAGGACTTGGATACCTTGATCCCCAAGCACTCCGTGATATTGGAAAAGATCGAGTTAAAGCAGGTCTTGATAAGAAAAAATGGGATATGCAAAAGTATAACTGCGCTGATTTTTCTCGAGATCTCGAGAAGACAAATCCAGAAAAATATACATTCACATCTGTTAAATGCACAATCAAGGCTTCCTGCACAGGAACAAATGGTAAAAAAATAAAAGGTACCTTTATCGTAGGACACGCAATTAATGATGTGCATCTTTCTGGTGGTACACTTGGATATGTTGAACCGCGGACGGCCAAGGAGGTTGATATGGATAGTAATGGGGATGGAAAAGTAGATAAGACAGACTCTTCGTTGATAGCACAGCAAGACGGTATTGCAAGTGCCGTTGCTGATCTAGCGAACGAAAATAAGAATATTTGTTCAGATGATTTTGTTATTGAATCAACAAAGTGTGACGTTTTAAATTTTGAAGATGCAAAAAGTGCCTTTAGTAAACTAGGTCCAGCATCTTTTCGTCCAAATTTTAATCCAAATTAATTTATAGGTTTTATTATAGAGATAAATCTAAAAACACCCATAAAATTGGGTGTTTTTAGATTTCTTGGACATACATATATCGACTAGTCAATTTTTTAATTCTGTAAAAATGCTATAATAGCAAAATATTTTATTGCCTAGCGCAGTGAGCGTTGTGACTCAATCTAAATTGGGGCATAACCGAGCCAGCGACGGCAATATAAAGGATATTAATAACTTTATATGGCAAAAGACAAAGAACCGAAATCAAATTATAGTGCTGATTCCATTCAGATTTTAGAAGGTTTAGAACCTGTTCGAAAGCGTCCTGGAATGTATATTGGAACCACAGGTCCTGACGGATTTCACCATTTAGTTTGGGAAATTTTTGATAACTCACGAGATGAGGCCATGGGTGGTTTTGCAGATGATGTAGAGGTTGTACTTCTTCCAAACAATCGAATTAGGGTAACAGATAATGGACGAGGAATTCCAACTGACATTCATCCAAAAACAAAAGTGTCCGCACTTGAGACAATCATGACAACTCTCCATGCGGGAGGAAAGTTTGGTGGAGAGGGTTACAAAGTGTCTGGAGGACTTCATGGTGTAGGTGCGTCTGTTGTTAATGCACTATCTGTTTATTGTCGTGTAGACGTTCATAGAGATGGTGGGCATTTTATGCAAGAGTACAGTATTGGAAAAAGAAAAGCTCTTGTTAAAAAACTTGAAAATTCTAAACTACACGGAACCTCAGTTTTATTTGAACCTGACGAAACTATTTTTGGAAAACAATCATACGATTATAAAAGAATCGTAAATAATCTTCGTCAACAAGCGTACCTTGTTAAAGGTCTTAGAATTTCTGTTATTGATGCGACAGGAATTCCAAAAGTGCCGAATATGGAAAAGATCCATTATTTTAGAGAATTGGAAATTGAGGTTCCTTCACACTCTTTCTATTTTGAAGGCGGGCTTGCATCACTTATTCGATTTAGTAATCAGCATGAAAAACCAATTCATAAGAATATTTTTTATGTACAAAGAAAAGTGGAAGGAGTTGAAGATGTTGAAATTTCACTTCAATATGTAGATGATATCTCATCTCGAATCACTGGATTTGCAAATAATATCCACACTCCAGAAGGCGGAACACATATTACAGGATTTAAAACTGCACTTACTCGAAGCCTAAATACATATGCAAAGAAGAATAATTTTTCTAAAGAAGATGGTGACACCTTTACAGGGGATGATGTTCTTGAAGGTCTCACTGCTGTTGTTTCTGTAAAGCTACAAGAGATTCAATTTGAAGGTCAAACAAAGGCTAAACTTGGTAGTCAGGAAGCTCAAGGTGCTGTTGCAACAGTTTTTGGTGAGGCATTTGCCGCTTTCTTGGAAGAAAATCCTGACGATGCTAAAGCTATCATGGGTAAAGTTGTGCTTGCTATGAAGGCTCGTAAAGCTGCTAAAGCTGCTAAAGATTCAATCCTTCGAAAAGGAGCTCTTGAAGGAATGACATTGCCGGGTAAACTTGCAGACTGTCAAAGTAAGCTCGCTTCAGAATCAGAGCTGTTTATTGTGGAAGGAGACTCTGCGGGTGGTACAGCTAAAACTGGACGAGATAGAAAGACGCAGGCTATCCTTCCTCTTCGAGGTAAAATTTTAAATATTGAAAGAGCGAGACTTGATAAAATGCTTGCATCTGAGCAAATTACAAACCTTGTGATCGCACTTGGCACTGGTATTGGTGACATGTTTAATCTTGAAAAACTACGTTACCATAAAATCATAGTTGCAACAGATGCCGATGTTGACGGTGCCCATATCAGAACGCTTATTTTAACTTTATTCTACAGGCACTTTAAACCTCTTATTGAAAATGGTTTTATTTATATTGCTCAACCGCCACTTTATAAATTGAAGACAGGAAAGGAGATACATTATTTTTATTCTGAAGAAGAAAAGGAGGATTTTCTAAAAGAAAGAAAAATACAGATAACAGAAACAGGTGAAGGTGAAAGTGAGGAAACTCCCGAAGGTAACGCTGAAGAGCAGGCTCAAGTAGAAGAAAAAAAGACCTCGAAAAAAGTTACTATTCAACGGTATAAAGGTCTTGGAGAAATGAATGCTGA
>CAYLOB010000031.1:5286-7595 GCA_964385205.1 uncultured Candidatus Saccharibacteria bacterium
TGCTTGCGTATCCGCTACGGATATTCCCTTCGCATGAACAAAGACAACCGAGTTCTAAAACAAGTAATGGTCGAAGACGCTGCAGCAGCTGATCGTGTTATCGATATTCTGATGGGTACAGATGTTCCTTCTAGAAAATCATTTATACAATCAAATGCTAAGATGGCGCGACTTGATATTTAATAGAGGTTTTATTTATTTTATTATTTCAATAATAATCCCTTTTGTTGGTTGTGTTTTTTTGCTTGATAAAATAGATACTTTTGAAACAGTAGAAGATTATACAATTCGCACTTCTTCCGACAATGAAACTAAAGAAAAACCATTTTCTCTAGTTTTCTTTGGAGACGCTATGTTTGATAGAAATGTAAGAAAACTTATGGAGCAAAATGGATTTTCATATCCATTCAATCAAATAACTCCGTTTGTTAAAAATCATGATATCGGAATTTTAAATCTTGAAGGGGTATATACTGATAATCAATCCGTATCAATTAATAATAGTAAAATTTTAAGATTCACGTTTGATCCGCAGGGTACCTATGCATTAAGTGATGCTGGATTTAAAGTCGTGAGTCAGGCCAATAATCATGGTAATGATTTCGGTAAAGATGGTAGTGATGCATCGAGGAATTATTTGAAATCTTCTTATGTGGAGCCTGTGGGAAATTTTTTTAATGAATCTGACCCAGTATATTTAGAAGCAAGAGGGGAAAAAGTTTCGATTATTGCATTCAATGAATTTTCTTATGAAAATTTTGAAATCACGAAGCAGAGAATCACTAAAGCAAAAGAAGATGGTTATTTTGTAATAATGTTTCCTCATTGGGGGATTGAGTACGAAAGAGATCCAAACAATTTCCAAAAAACTTTGGCACATGAATGGGTTGATTTGGGAGCAGATATGATAATCGGTTCACATCCCCATGTTATTCAGACGATGGAAGAGTATAAAGGAAAACCAATATTTTATTCACTTGGTAATTTTATTTTTGATCAATATTTTTCAAAAGAAACTGAAGTTGGGTTAGCGGTTTCGATTTACGTAATAAGTAATGAGGTTTCTTTTAAAGTAACTCCGTTTACAATTCCGCATTCTGTACCAACATTAATGTCAAAAGAAGATTCTTCTATGGTTCTTAAGGAACTGGCTGATGATTCTGATGTAAATAAAGTTTGGAGAGATTTAATTACTAAAGGGAAAACAATAACTATAAAGAAATGATTTTAAAATACCTCGTCTCTTGAAAGAGACGAGGTATTTTAAATGTAATTTAGTTGTTTACCGTGACACTTCTAGTTGCTTTGTTGTTACTTTCACTGTTCTCTCTAATATCATTGTCTGGATCAACTTCTACTGAAATTGTTCCTCTGCCTCTATCGGCATTAATAAATTTTACTGTAAATTCTGTTTTAGCTCCACCTGCAAGTGGTGCAAGTGACCTAAACGTTCTCGAGTCGTTATCATTTGTTGGAACTTTTACTTCAAGTTCATAATACCCAGACGAGTCCCGTCCACGGTTCTCTACCTCGAATATAACTGCGATTTCATCATCTGTGCGAAGAGAATTTGTTCTGTAAATATTGTTATATCTATCAATAGTGCCAATATCAAGTATTCGAACAGCTAAGTCTGCTCTTGATCCTGTATTTGTATTATTTGAAGTGTTTACACTTGAATTAGATCCAGAACCATAGATAGGGATTCTTATAATATTGTTTGCAGAAACTGTGTCGTTTGTGTTTTCAATAGTTATTACAATTTCATTTTTTGAAGAGTCAAAAGAATCAAACATCATTGTCATTTCGTGACTTTCTCCTGGGTTCAAAGACGGTTCGATTTTTGATACAAACGCCCGGTCAGATGCCACAAGTGTTGGAAGTAAGCCTGTTAATTGCCATGTTCCTGACTTGTTTGTACCTAGGTTTGCAACTCTAAATCGTATGTACACTTTGTCGTTTACGCTAACATTGGTTAAATTTTTAACATTAAATGTTCCTGCTTCAATAGCGTTAACTTGGACTAAGTTGATTGACATATCGGTTGGACCCACAACACTTGTATTTACAACAGTTGCTTGTGTATTTGTGGTGATTTTTGTATTTGTTGAAGTTGCTGTTTCTTTTGTCTCAGTTATTTTACTTGGACTGTATGTAACATTGTTCTCTTCAAGTTTTATTGAATCGTCGATTGCTTTTGCAGATTCTTTGGTAACAGTAATTTGATTAGTATCAGAAAATAGTAGTTCTTTCGTTTCTCTATTAAACAGGGACAGAGTCATTGGAACTTTTGAGTCAGTGTCTTTTGA
>CAYLOB010000031.1:7605-7862 GCA_964385205.1 uncultured Candidatus Saccharibacteria bacterium
TATTTAACTGTGAATGGGTAGGAAGAAATGTCGGCAGGTAAAGGAAAAGATGTTTCGCAGATAACTGGTTGCATTGAACCGTCAACAGATCTATATAGGACTGTAACACCTTCTGTACAAGTAAAGCTCCAAACAAACACACCTTCCTTTTTAGAAGTATTTTTCCAAGATGTTGTAAATGATTCGTTGTCACTAACGGTTGTCTTATCGAGTGAAAGCTCAATTCCTTCTTTTGAAAATATAGAAGAAAGATAAAC
>CAYLOB010000032.1:0-4122 GCA_964385205.1 uncultured Candidatus Saccharibacteria bacterium
TATTCTATTATGTATTAAATACAATAATACGGTAACACCTGCTTTATCATCTGCACCAAGTATAGTTTTACCATTAGTTTTGATAATATCACCATCGATTACATGAACGACTGGACCAAATGTGCTATTAGCTGTATCAAGATGACACGCAAAAATAGTACGAGAATTACCAATTTGGTAAATATAATTACCGTGCCTATCTCTAGTTATACCATCAGGTAAAAAATATCTTAAACGATGTTCATTACCGTGTGGATAAGTATGACTAGTTAATGCCAAGAATGTATCTCTTACATTAAATGTTTCACATTTTTTAGTTTTTAACCCCATTTTTGTTTGTTTTTGATTGCTTATTACAAGTGTATTTTCAGGATTTTCGATCTCTTTTAGAGGTCCAATTAATGGCTCCATTGATCTTTCCAAATCGGTTAATTCTTCTTCAAAATGTTCTCTAAATTTAATTAGAGGAAAATTATAACTTATATCACTAACATTACTACCTAAACAAAAATATTTTTTATGCTTACCTGATGCTGATACAGTAAAATTTCTTTTACGAGAAACTCCCGTTTCATATTGTAAGCCTTTGGTGAAGAATAAATCTTCACCATAAACGAAATCCTTTATACAAGTTACTTTCATAGCCTTATTGTCATTTGTGTTCCCGAAATATTAAATCCTACCTTTTCATAAAAAGATATATTATGTTCAGAACAATCCAATATTATTTTATAACATTTGGATTTATTAGCAAAATTAACTGCGTGATTTAATAATTCAGTTGAAATTCCCTTTCCTCTATAATCCTTATGTGTTATTACATCTTCAATATGCATAACTTTTCTAAAATTATGTGCTATCTTTTGCTCAATTATTGAAGTAACACATCCGACAATTTTACCTTCAATTTCATAAACAAATGTTTGGTATATTGATGGGTTTATACTTCTTATGTCCACAAAATGACAGAATTGTAATAGAGTTACTTCACCAACATCTGTTAATTGGCGTAGTAACTCAACATAATCTTCATAGTCCTTATTTTGTAGTAATCGTATCATTTAGAATTTGTAATATTTGTTTACCCCGTTGTGTGATACTTTTTAATTTAATTTTGAAACTTGTACTTTCGACACCACCAAACATTCTTGCGTTTGAATGTATCTCCGCTAAACCAGATAATAATAATGTTATAGCATTTTTATTTTTACAAAATTCTTCAACACCATCAGATTTCAATAAATGGATATCCATATCGTGTTTTATTAGTTCCGCTGCTATTTCATTTTTGAAAATCTGTTTAAAAATTTCATATGATTTTTCCGAATGATTTGGAAAGTGTCGTTTATTATCATTATCAATTTCTAAACAAAATGGCTTACCACAATCGTGATAAGTAGTATATAAACTTAGTGTTTTATCGTCAGGTAACTTACTTAGCAAGTATTCCGAATTATCGTGTATCCATTGAGGTAATCGCCATTCATATTTTAATGGGGTTTTGTTTCTCAAATGGTTAAGTAAATCAAATAAATATTCTTTTACAGATTTACCGTGTTCTAATACAGACATTCCTTTAGTCTGTTCGCAACTTATCATTGCCTCGTGGAGTGCAGTTAATGAAATCTACAACATATAATTTAATTTAAGGTTTTATCCGATTGCTCGGTAGAATTTTCTTTTACTCTAGGTTGTTTTAGAACCAATGGTAAATGTGATAAACTTTTTCTTATCTTTGGTGTTCCATATACACAAATTGCTGTATATGCATCAACATCCGGTTCATAAAATTTAGAACAAGGTGTTGATTTAGATAATTTCTCAAAGAGCTTTAATAAGCCCTCCTCGTCTTTCACAGACAAACAAACTATGGAGTTTGTGTCCTCTTTCCATTCCTTAAATTTTGTTGGGAATTCATATGCGAAATCCGCAATAGCATGTGCTGATTGCACAACTTGATAGCCAGGTGTAATATCTGCTCTGCAAATAATCACCAGCTTTGTTTCGTCAAACTTGTTAGTAGTCTACATCATAATTTATATATATTTTAATTGTTTACTTTTGTTTATTTTTCGTATTTATTTTTTAAACCTTCTTCCTCGCATATAGTGTAATACACATCTGTGCTCACACCACCTACATCATTTAAATGTTCTAAAACAGCCGACATAATTTCTTTTTTATTAGTTAAGCCTTCTATGTCTATACATTCTATATTTGATAATGTCTGATCATACACATCACTGCTAATTCCACCCACATTATAAATCTTTTTCAAAGATTTTTTTGCTAATTCTAAACTCATATATATTTTTTACTTTTTAAATATTTTTTACGTGGACTCATATTATTAAACCGCTTCTCCACAATACCTTTCTTTTTATTTTCTTTAAGTTGTTCTTGTATCTTTTCGATTTTACAAGCATTGTCAATGTTATCCAAACAGTTTATTATTGATAATAATTCAAAAAACATTATTCCAATTTTAATGATTCAACCACTGCTAATTCGTAGCTTGATTTAATAATCTTATATAATTCATCTGGCATAAATCCTTTTATTGGTTTTTTACCAAGATGATATTGCTCTGCTTTAAAATGACATCCAATTTCACCTATATCACAAAGAGATATGCCATTTTCCTTTACATATCCACCATTAGGCATTTCCGATCTATCTGTAATATGGTGTGCGTCTAGTTTAGCATCATTCCTACCGCATATTTTACATTTATAACCATCGCGCTTAAATACTTCGTTTCTAAATTTTTCTCTTATTTTCTTTTTATTCATTTAATGTGAGGATAGTCGGGCTCGAACCGACGACCAGTTGATTTAGAGTCAACCACTCTACCACTGAGCTACACCCTCTGTTGATTATTATACACAAAGATACGAAAAAAAATTGAAATAAAAAAATTTAAACAAAGAAACTAAATCATAATATATAACATGACTGTTCAACAACTTGTGTCGAGGAACGAAAGGTTTCTTTAAAGTATTTCTCAATGGAATATAAGATACAGGATACAAAAAAATGAAAAGAATAGAATGAAAAATTATGTTAAAAATGTGGTTTATACACCACAAGCATTTATTGTCGACCCTAAAGATAGAGGTCGTAAAAAAATATATCCAGGAAATAAGATATATTTTGAAGATGGAAGTGAATTTATGATTGAATTATACAATCCACTCCAAGATTCAGTATTGGCTGAATTAAAAATAAACAACAAATTAGCATCCTCTACCGGATTAATTCTAAGACCCGGTGAAAGATTTTATCTAGATTGCTTTATTGACGAAAAGAAGAAATTCATATTTAAAACATATGAAGTTGAATCTGGTTCGGTTAGCGTACAAAAAGCTATTGCTAACAACGGTAATATAGAAATAAACTTTTATAGAGAAAAACCAGCACCTATACCAGCACCTCAGCCAGTATATAAACACACAACCAGAAGTTATTATAGTAGTGGTTATTCGAGCCCAGGTATCTATACATTAGACCAAGATAATAGCAAAATAAATTATACAGACTATCTAGCACAAAATCTAGATAATAGTATAGCTTATAGTGAATATGTAGCACAAAGTACCAGTACTATCGATTATAGTGCGTATTTAGATTTAAATACCACAAAAACAACGGGAATGGGTAACGTAGTTTCTCCTCAACCAAACTTGTACAGGAAGACATTAAAATCAAAAGCTACTAATAAATGGGCACCAATAGTCGAAGGACTCCAAGGCTACCAAGGAGTTGCTGGATCACAAGGTGTGCAAGGCGCACAAGGGCCACAAGGCTTTCAAGGCGCGCCTTTATTAGAAGAGACAGGTAGAATTGAAAAAGGAGACGGTTCGGCACAGCAATTCGTAGCAATTGATATGGATTTTGAATACTATGCTATGCATACAATGGTGTATCAAATATTACCGGAAAGCAAAAGACCTTTAACAACAAAGGAAGTAAAAGCAGATGCAAAAAATTATTGCCCAAATTGCGGTTGTAAAGTCGTATTAGGTGATAGATTTTGTCGCAATTGTGGACACAAATTATACTAATATTAATAAGAACAGTCAAAAACCACCTAAATTAGGTGGTTTTTTAATATATAGAATA
>CAYLOB010000032.1:4132-7456 GCA_964385205.1 uncultured Candidatus Saccharibacteria bacterium
TGTTAAGAAAATTTCGAGATTTTAGGTTAAAATTAAAATATAAAGTTGAAAATGATTTTCCTAAAATCAGGATTAATGCACTAAGTAATGAACACGAAATAGGATTCATCGAAATTCAGTACATAGATAACGAAGAAGATACATGGAAAGAATTAGGTGATACATTTATATATGATCATCCATATGCTTTGATTAAATTAATTAAAGTAAATCATAATTTCCAAGGCAATGGCATAGGTGAAAGATTAATCGAAAAGGGTTTAAAATTAATCAAAGACAAATTCGGATTAAAAAATGTTATATTAACTCCTAATAATATTGGAGATGAAATACCAATAGATAAATTATTATCATTTTATAATAAAGTAGGTTTCGAAATGATGCCAGATCAACATAATATAATGATTAAAAAATTATAAATTGGCAAATCTCTTAAACCTTTCAATCATCAATTCCATCATTAAATCCGATGCATTCAATTTATGAATAAATTTAGCATCTATTTTAACTGCACTATCTAGTTTATGTTCCTTTGATTTATCGATAGCAACTTCATGATAGTCAGATTCCGTTAAACTTAATATAGCTAGATAATATTTACAAGAACAAAATTTACCTATAAATAAAGGCTTACCTATTTCAATTGGATAATTCGCTCTCAATACAATACCCGCTTCCTCTTGTAACTCTCTCAATAAAGCAGCTTCTGCGGTCTCACCTTTTTCAATACCACCACCTACTAATGATAAATGTAATTCTTCTTTATCAGAATATTTATAGGCAGGAATATTTTCCTGACGAATAATAATTTTATTTTGTTCTATGAAATAAGGTAATACAAATACTCTATCCGGACCAGTTACAATACCATTATTTTCGAATTTTATAACCTCGATAATATCATCTTTATATAAGACATTACTTTCCTTTTGAGGTTTTTCCTCAGGTTTTAATGCGCTAAATCTTTTCATAATGGTATATATTAATATATACTCTATGAAATATTTAAAATATTTTAAAGAACATATAGCATGGCACCCAGATGGACCCGAAGAGGTTATACATGTAGATGATGTGTGTAAGGAATTAAATAGTATTCTAAATGTTTTAGGTATAAATGTTGAGCATTCAATGGTCGGTCTGCATGATAAAAAATTAATAGGCGGATGTACAGAAAAATGTAGAATTACATATGAATTTGACGCAAAAGATATCACTATAATGGGTATTTTATTTAGAGGCTGGCATTTAGACACTAATAAACCAATAAAAGATCTTGAGCCATATTATCCGGTAATAGAAGAAAAAGGAATAATGAACGCTAATAACATTATGGCAAAATCAATATATGTTGGTGCTGCAAATATCGCAGACAAAATAAATAATAATGGTGCGTATTGTTATCCGAAAAATAGTAAAATTTTGTATAATACTATTTATAATAGTATTCTTAATTTCATACCAAAGATAATAAAGTTTCAAAATGGTGATAATAAGATAGCAATATTTAGATACAATATTGAAGAAATTAAGAAAGCTATGCTGGATTATATGAAAAATCCGGAAATAATTCCGGATATATTCATTAGTGAAATAATTAGAATTATAGTACAAGGTAACGACTATAATCTTGTAAAAAGCATTAAAACAGATCAACCTAAAATATGGAAACAAATAGAAAATGAGGAAACCTTAAAAGGTTTAACCATGGCTGATATGGGATTCGGTGATTAGTTTATTCTACAATAATTGTTCCTTAAATAATCAATCTGTAATTCCGATAATTTCTTAGAATTAAAAAGATATTCCTTTTTTAATTCTTCAACACACGAAATAAATTGAGGATCGCTTAATTGATAGTTATTATTCAATATAGATTTTATATAAATAGATTTATTTGAATCCGAAAATTTCCTAAAATAGTTATCAGAAACCGTTTTCTTTTTAGAAATTATTTCTTTTAATAAGAAAGAAATCAATTCTTCACTACAAATATCCATGTAATCAAAAACACTATCAACTCTACCATAATATGATTCTGAATAATCTTCTAATAAAGCTAATAGATATTCTTTTTTAAGATCATCAGAACACCAATCAAATTGATACATTTCAAGTTTGCGCTTATCCTTAGTGGTTTTTGATATAAATTTTTTCCTCAATTCATCAGAACACCAATTAAAATAATGAGTATTTAACCCCCATCCATTCTTTATACATCTTAATATGTATTTACCTTTTAATACATGTGAACACATATTAAATTGCTCGATTGATAATGTATATTGTAATACGTACCTCTCTTTTAATTCATCTGTAAAAAAAGAAAATAATTCATCCGACACCACAACATCGGACGCATATACATCTTTTTTGAAGAGTGACGACATTGTTTCATTTGCCAATTTTTCAACATAAGGTGATTCAACCTTTTTTAATTCTGTTAAAATTCCGTGTAATGTTTCTTTAGCTTTCATTTATATTAATTTAAGAAATTGTATAACTTACCGAACCGTCTTTTTCATCCTTTAATAGCACACCCGCATTTGCTAATTTAGACCTTATTTCATCACTCATTATGTAATCCTTCCTTTTACGAAAAATACCTCTTATATCAAGAATAATTGATATTAAATCCTTAGCATTATCAGATGATTTATTTACAGATAATGGCTGTAAACCTAATATATTTATTAAATACATATCAAATGCTATTTTCAATATATCAATGGTAGCATCTATAACTTTATATACACCATCCTTTATTCCATTTATAAAACGAGATAAATCAAATAAATTACCTAACACCATTGCTGTATTAATATCATCGTTCATGTTATTTTCACACTCAATGCATATATTTTGTATTTTTTCATCAAGCTCTGTTTTTACAACAGAATTACCTTTGATTTTTTGTAGCACATCATACGATTCCCACAGTCGTTTTAACGCAGTTTCAGATGCTTTTAAAGCATCATTACTGAAGTCCATAGTAGAACGATAGTGAGTTTGTAAAATATTGAACCTGATGACCATTGGGTGATATGGCTGCTCTAATAAAGGATGATTACCACTGAATAATTCAGTTAATTTAATCACATTATTATAACTTTTACCCATCTTTTTCCCATTGATAGTAATCATGTTGTTATGCATCCAATATTTAACCGGACCATGCCCATGTGCAATCGTACTTTGTGCTATTTCACATTCATGGTGAGGGAATTGCAAGTCCATACCACCACCATGTATATCAAAAACATCACCTAAATATTTGCTACTCATAGCAGAACATTCAATATGCCACCCCGGAAATCCTTCACC
>CAYLOB010000032.1:7466-7787 GCA_964385205.1 uncultured Candidatus Saccharibacteria bacterium
CACCCCAAGGTGAATTCCATCTGTGTAGATGTTCAGGTGGTGCTTTCTTCCATAATGCAAAGTCAGCTTTGTTTCGTTTTTCCTCCTGCCCTTCTAATTTTCTTGTACCTTCATTTTGCTCGTCAAGAATTCTACCTGATAATTGACCAAACGGATGGTATTCAGCATATTTATGTATATCAAAATACACAGAACCATTAGATTCATACGCAAACCCTTTAGCTATAATATCTTGTATCATAGCAATTTGCTCCGGAATATGTCCAGTAGCCGTTGGCTCAATATTAGGTGTTTCGCAATTAAATAATTCCATACCCTTAT
>CAYLOB010000033.1:0-7728 GCA_964385205.1 uncultured Candidatus Saccharibacteria bacterium
TATTCCACCTTTTTTTAGAAAAGAATCGATTATTTTTTTAGCTTCACTTGGAGATTTTGCATTATCACCATCTAAAATGAAAGGTTCTTTCCCAGTTAATTTTTCAGCTTCTTGTGCAATTTTTTGTGTGCCAATACCAAAACTTTCGAGTCGCCAGCTTCCACAAGAGACACATGTTTCAAGGGTATCTCTTTTAGTCCCGCAATGGTGGCAGATAAAAGAATATGTAATTTTTTCTTCAATTACCTTTTTATGCAATACAACTGGTGCATTACAGTTGTTACACAGTACGACGTTTCCACAGTCGAGACAAAGGGTTTGTGAGGCGACACCACGGCGTGCGCCAAAAATAAACATTTTTTTGTTCTTTTTGTCGGCATAGGAGATCATTTCTTTAAGCTCAGGTGAAAAAACTTCAAAACTTTTTTTTGTTTCTGTTTGAGGATTTAGGATTTCCTTTGGACGCATATCTACAGTCAGTGTGTTGATAGGATGATTTATTTTGCCCAGTATATGTCCGTATTCACTCATTTCATTACTTTGAATTTTATCGTGAGTGTCTGTTCGAAGAAGTAGGTCACCAAAAAATATTTTTATTTTTGATTCTTTTGCGAATGATAAAAGTAGTTCACGAACATCAAGGAACGGTCGTTGTCTTTTACGCCAATATCTAGAGTGCTCATTGTCTACAATAATCGCTCCGGTGTTATTTGGAATTTCAGGGAGGCTGTCAGCTGTTCCAACAAAAAGAAGTGGATGTTTCTGCTCTGTGATTTTACTCAAGTTTTCTTTGAAGTTTTTTTTGCTTTTAAAAATTTCAAGAATTGCATATTCTTCAATCCCTTTTTTTAATATTTCAAATATTTTTTTTGTTTTTTCTTCCGTCGGAGCTACAACATAAACTGATTGTTTTTTTGCAAAATGTTCTCTAATAATACTTTTGTAAATATCGAAACGGTCTTTGTCTCTGTTTTGGATTGCAAAACTTTCGAACAAGTCTGCCGGAAGTTCTGTTTGGTTAGATAAAAAAGCTTCTTCATTTAGCATTTCTTCTCGTAAGTTCTGAGCAAGAAATGCTCCAAGAGGTAGGGCAAAGTGCTCTGCTATTTTTTTAAAAGATTTTATGTAAGAACGACGCAATAGAGGTTTTTCTTCTTGCGGTTCGATTTTGCGAAGTTCAAATGATAAATCTTTGATCTCGGCTTTTTGATTTTCTGCTTTTTCTGACGACAGAACAAGACCTTTTTCGATTTTGGATCGAATAGGTACATCTATAACAGAACCTTCAAGGTAACTTTGTTGGGATAGGTAAGAGAGAGTCTCTTTCGAAACTCCTTTTTTGATCGGGATTATAGTGATAACAAACATATGTTCATTATATAGTGAGAATATGGTAAGTGGTAAATCCAGTTTTAAATATTAAGTTATTACTTTTATTTTTGCCCCTAAATCATTTAACCGCTTTGCTAAGTCCTCGTACCCGCGGTTTATTGAATAAACGTTTATAAGTTTTGAGGTGCCACGAGCTCCGAGCATGGCAATAAGGATAATGGCTGCGGGTCGTAGAGCAGGCGGAGAAACAACTTCTCCAGCCTTGAGTAAAGTTTTGCCTTTTATATAAACACGATGAGGGTCAGCCAGGAAAACATCAGCACCAAGTTTTTCAAGCTCGGTATAGTAGAGTGCACGTTTTTCATAAAGAAAATCGTGAATAAATGTTTCACCTTCTGCGAGGGTTGCAATAACTGCAAAGAAGGGAAGATTGTCTATGTTAATCGCCGGATACGGAAGTGCATGGATTTTTTCTGGAAGTGCGACAAGCTTTGAAGGAAATGTTTTTATATCAACTAAATTTACAAAATCGTTTTCTCCTTTATAGGCTTTTGAAAGGGAATATTTAAATCCCATTTTTTTTAGTTTTAAAAGTTCAAGTTCTAGAAAATCGATAGGACATTTTTTAAGTGTTATCGAACTTTCGGTCACTATGGCCGATGTTAAGAAGAACATTACTTCGATGGGATCTTCACTCATTTCAAATTCAACATCTTTTTGAATATTTTTTAAGCCTCGAACTTTTAGTGTTGATGTACCTATGCCGTCTATTCCGACCCCAAGATTAACAAGGAAGTGACAGAGGTCTTGAACCATATAGTTAGACGATGCAAACTTAATTATAGTTTCACCTTCTATTTTTGAAGCACAAAGAAGCGCATTTTCTGTGACAGTGTCTCCCATTTCGTAAAGAGGAAAAGATGACGGTTTCAAGTTGTCAGATTTTATTTTGTATTCCTTTTCTGTTGTTTCTATTTGCACACCAAAATTTTCAAGAGCGAAAAAATGAGGAGCGACCGTTCGACTTCCTAGTTTGCATCCACCTGCATTTGGAAGGGAAAATGATTTAAATAGGTGTACTAGTGGTCCAATCATCATTATAAGTGCACGAGTTTTTGTAGCTGAAACTTTGTTTATTTTACGTAAATCTATTTTTTGTGGGGACAGCACAAGATCGTCTTGTTTCCATTCGATATTCATTCCGATACTTTGGAGTACTTCAATGATACGAAATACCTCTTCAATTTTCGGCATTTTTTTGAGTGTCGTTCTACCTTTGTTTAATAGTGTTGCACAAAGAAGGGCAACTGCTGCGTTTTTGCTTTTTTTTATCTCAACAGATCCGTGAAGTTTGTGTCCACCTTCTATTTCGAAGCTGAGTGAGTTTGTAATCTGATTTTGCATTGGTGGATTATACCCTAAATTTTCTATGATGGAAAATTCGAGTACTCCCGAAAATACCAGTAAAAAAGCCTCGAGGTTTTTTTACTGGTATTTTCTCCTGTAATACAGGAGGTGATCAGGAATTAAAAAAGGCTTCAAATTATTCTACTTTTGCGTAAATATCAATAATTTGAAGCGCGTAGTATAAGGTACTATCGTTTCCATCTGAAGTTATTATTCCAAGCCCTTCGGTACCGATCTGCAAGTCGGTATAGAAAAGACTGAATATTGGAATGCATCCGGAATCGAGTACTGTGTAGGCAACAATCTTTTTAGCGCCACTCTTACCGTCATCATAAATTCCAGCAACCCGAAATTGGACTTCCTTCCCTGTATAACAAGGGTCATCAATTTGGAAAGCGTATATCGTGTTTTTCTTTTCAAAAAGTCTTTCAGCCGCGAAAGCTGTCAGTATTAGAAATAGCAAGAAAGTCGCTAGTCTCACTATGGTTGACCAAGATTGCGATTGCTGCAAATTCAGAAGATCAATAATCCGTTCGGCAGTTGGCATACATCCGTAGATGACGACTAGGATTACAAATCCAAGGGAGATTAGTCTTATGAGTGTATTCGGTGTATTCATTTGGGTTAAATAACATGGTTTGTTACACCTTACTCTTTCTTGTCTTTTAGTCAATTTTTTGGCTTCTTATCCATACTTTCTACTTAATACTTAATACTGTATACTCTCTACTACTTAATATGGCATTTTTTACTAAAAAACTCGGAATTGACCTAGGCACTGCAAATACGCTCGTCTTTATTCCTGGAAAAGGAATTGTTCTTAATGAACCGTCTGTAGTAGCTGTCTCTGAAGATCAAAATAAAATTCTCGCGGTAGGAAATGAGGCAAAAGATATGATAGGAAAGACGCCTGACAATATTATTGCTTACCGACCTATGAAAGATGGAGTGATTGCAGACTATCGGGTGACAGAAGCGATGCTTCGATATTATATGGGTAAAGCGCTTGGGAGATGGAGCCTGTTAAAGCCAGAGGTGATGATTTCAGTTCCTGCAGGAGTTACATCAACTGAAAGACGTGCTGTTATAGAAGCTGCGATAAAGGCTGGAGCCAAAAATGCGTATGTAGTAAAAGAACCAATTCTTGCTGCTATCGGTGCTGGTATTTCTATTTATGAACCGATGGGACATATGATCGCTGATATTGGAGGAGGAACAACTGACGTGGCCGTGATTTCGCTCGGTGGAATCGTTGCTTCAACATCTGTAAAATGTGCTGGAAATAAAATTGACTCTGCTATAGTTGATCATGTAAAAAAAACTTATAATTTACTTATCGGAGACAAGACAGCAGAAGAAATAAAAATAAATATTGGCTCTGCTGTTCCGATGGAGGAAGAACTATCTATGTTTGTAAAAGGACGAGATTGTTTGTCTGGACTTCCACGATCTGTTGAAATAAAAACAAACGAAATTGTGAAAGCGGTCGCTAAAGAACTTCGCGACATGATTCAGGCTATAAAAGACGTGCTCCAGGAAACCCCACCAGAACTCGCTTCAGACATAATTGATCAAGGAATCACAATGACAGGAGGTAGTTCTCAACTTCGAAATCTCCCTGAACTTGTACTCCGTCGAACGGGGGTAAAAGCAAGACTCGCTGATAACGCACTCTTTTGCGTGGTTCTTGGAACAGGTATTGCTCTTGAACATTTAGATACTTATAAAAAATCTATTATCACAAAGAGATAAAAAAAAACGAACCACTCCTATTTAGAAGCGTCCGGTTTGTCACCATCTTTATTATCTACTATCTCAATAGCATTGGTTGGACATTTGTCCATTGCCTCAAGACAAGCCATTCGTTCTTCCTCGCTTTCAGGTTGTCTTTTGAAGTAGTTTATTGTTCCAGCTTGGGCAACAAGTTTCCCGATATATATGTCACACGTGCGGCAACCAACACAATTTTGACTGTTAATACGGAAACGTCCAAGGGTCGTGCCCCGCTCTCCGCTATCTTGTGTCATAGTTTTGTTTGGGGGTGAAAAATTAGTTTGGTGAAAAGAGTTTTCCTAACTTACACTACTATAAATCAATCTTAATTCAAAGGAACGAACTAGTTTGTTATAATAGATGTATGAATATTGGAAATCATCATGCATATGTAATAGAAGGGGATCGAGAAATGGCGTTAGAAACCCTTAGAGATTATTTAAAGGATTTTTATAAGTTTAGTACATATTCACATCCAGATATTTTTGAATTCCATTTTCCAAACTTTTTGGTTGAAAATTCTAGGGAAATAAAAGAGACCGATATAAAGTCCCCATTTCAGTTTGAAACAAAAACAATTATTATTTCCTTTGATTCGGTTACAAGGGAAGCGCAAAACGCACTCCTTAAGGTGCTAGAAGATCCATCGCCGACATCACGGTTTTTTATTGTGACCAATTCTTCTGAAATACTTTTACCAACTATTCTTTCTCGAGTAGAGGTTGTGAGGCATGAATCGTACGATAAAATAAAAAGCCAAATTGATGTTAAGAAATTTGTTCAAGATTCTAAAGCGCAAAGGTTGGAGACAGTTGGAAAAATCATTAAGAAAATTTCTGACGAAGAGTTGTCAAAAGAAGAAGTTGGAAATTTCCTTAAGTCCCTAAAGATGTATCTGGAGGAGGAGTTGATAGAAGGAAGGGGAAATGCGGAGATGCTCAAAACAGTTTTAAATGCACTCATTTTTTCTCGGGATAAGTCTGCGTCAGCAAAGCTACTTTTAGAGAGAGTGAGTTTATGCTAAAATGAATGTATGTTTGATTTTTCAAATTTAAAAAACAAAATAAAAGATACTGACGAGTGGCTACAAAAAGAGCTTGGGCAAATTAGAACAGGACGAGCAACACCGTCGATTCTTGATGGTGTAAGAGTTGAAGCATATGGAAGTGAGATGCCTGTTTCAAACGTAGCTACAATTACGTTGGAGGATGCAAGGACTATTCGAATTACACCTTGGGACAATGCTATGATTAAGCCAATTGAAAAAGGGGTCACTCTTTCTAACTTGGGACTTTCGGTTGCTGTTGATGATAAGGGGTTACGCGTATCTTTTCCAGCGCTCACTACAGAAACAAGAGGGAACTTTGTGAAAATGGCGAGAACAAAAGTTGAAGAAGCTAAGATTGCACTTAGACAAGAAAGAAACAAGGCAAATGATGAACTAAATACAGCAAAAAAAGATGGAACAATGGGTGAAGACGATGTCGTTCGTGCAAAGGTAGAGGTAGATAAACTTGTTAAAGAAGGTGGAGATAAATTCGATACTCATGGGGATAAAAAGGAGAAGGAATTAATGGAATAAAATAGCTTTTAGCTATTGGCTTCTAGGTTTTAGGTTTAAAACAAAAAGCTAACAGCTAACAGCTAACAGCTAAATAATGTCAATAATCATATTTATAATAATTTTGTCGGTACTTGTGTTTGTTCATGAACTTGGACATTTTTTACTTGCAAAATGGAACGGTATTCGGGTTGATGAGTTTGCTATAGGATTCCCTCCAAGACTTTTTTCTGTTACTCGTGGCGAAACAAAATATTCAATAAACCTTTTGCCACTTGGTGGGTATGTAAAAATTTTTGGAGAAAATCCTGATGATGAGTCAACAAATGGTCCTGACAAAGAAAGGAGTTTTGTAAACAAAGGGAAACTTGTACAAGCAAGTGTCCTTATAGCTGGAATAGTTTTCAATATTATTTTTGCTTGGGTTCTGTTTACTGGTAGTTATATGGCGGGTGTAATTAATGTTGATACTGAGGGTGGTGGAACAGGGAAGCTTTTTATTACTGAAATTGTTAAAGGTTCTCCTGCAGAAGTCGCGGGCGTTAAGCCAGGAGACGTTGTTGTTTCATTATCTGATTCAAAAGGAACTTTAGATAAAATTTCTCCAGAAACTGTTAGAACATTTATAGGTGCTTCTGAAGGCAATGAAATAACAATGTCTGTCCAAAGAGGAAGTGAATTTGTAGACATAAGAACAAAGCCAACAAAAGATATTACGAAAGATAATTTTGCAATTGGTATTGCAATGGCTGAAGTTAGTGAAAACAAACTCCCGATCCACAAAGCAATTTGGCAAGGACTTAAGACAACTCTGATAGTAGTTAGAGAAACTGCTGTAGGAATTGTAAAGTTTTTATGGAATGTGATTACTTTGAATGCAAACTTTAAAGATGTTGCGGGTCCTGTTGGAATTGCAGGGCTTGTTGGAGAGGCAAGTAAGTTTGGCCTAGGTTATGTATTATCATTTGCAGCGCTTATTTCTATCAACTTGGCTGTTATAAACCTTATTCCATTTCCTGCACTTGATGGTGGGAGACTCTTATTTGTTATAATTGAGGCAATAATAAAACGACCTATAAATCAGAAAATTGCAAACACATTTAATATGGTAGGGTTCGTTCTGCTCCTAACTTTAATGGCGTTTGTAACTCTTTCAGATATAAGAAAATTATTTTAATTCCGCATTAACAGCAGAATTAAAAAAAGCCCTTTTCAGGACTGTGGCTTGGAGCTTTGTGGCCGGATTGACGGATCAAAAGTGCCCATAATCATGGCAAATATGTTGATAGGCCAAAGCAAAATGTACATAAAGAGAGTTACAAAGCGGCGCCGATTTTTCCATTTCAAGGCTCTGTGAAGGGTGTGCGACGTATCTCTCCATGTAGTACGCCAAGTCCAACGAAAGAAGAAAAAGGAAACAGGAATGCCAATTAGCACATAGAACAATGCGGTATAGACGGGGTGGAGGCGGATGAAGTAAATAATCATAGAACGGGTTTTCAGACGTTTTTGTCTAATCTCAATTATAGTGTAAAATAACCAGATGCGCCAATCTAAACTTTTCACAAAAACTCGTCATGAAGCACCAAAAGATGAGGTGTCAAAAAATGCTGATC
The DNA here is from genome assembly GCA_964385205.1 of uncultured Candidatus Saccharibacteria bacterium. Lineage (GTDB taxonomy): Bacteria > Patescibacteriota > Minisyncoccia > Phycocordibacterales > CAIRYW01 > JAUPVJ01. The sequence goes on from CAYLOB010000033.1 coordinate 7,690, forward strand.
TTTTAATTCGTGCCGGTTTTATTCACAAAGAAATGGCAG
>CAYLOB010000034.1:0-7501 GCA_964385205.1 uncultured Candidatus Saccharibacteria bacterium
ATAAACTTTAGGATTACCAGGATTTGCTTGTGGACCATTTGAGTCTACAACGTATTTGTTTGAAAGTGCCGCAAAAGCATTCATCACGATGTTTAGAGAGATGAATTGGTCTCTCTGTGTGAACATGATTTCTACAATCTTTGCAAAAATCTCTCTGAAATGAGCGGTGCTTTGAATTTCTTCAATGCAATAATCTGGGGTTCTAAAGTCCCGCTTCATTAACTCAGTAGTCTTTCGGTCAATTCCGTGACCTGGAAACTGAGTCCAGTTATATCCGCAGTTTGGTCCTTCACATGGATTACAACCTGTATTGTCTCCAAGTCTAGACCAGCGCTGAAAACCTCTTTCAATTTGAGGCATTGAGGCGCGGATAACCAATTGTTGCATGATGTTGCCAACACCTACTGGCCACTCTTCAAATGCCGGAATGTCTCTTAGAAAGCTTGGATGCTTTACTGAGAGGTCGAGGATTTGTTGAGATAGAAAAGGAGGAGCTGCAAGGAAAGCTTGATTTACACGTTCGGGGGTTAAACATCCCATAGGTTCTCACCACTTAATGAAAAGAGTTAAAAGTTTAGATAGAGGCGTTCTTTACACCAACCATCTGGTTTATTTTTCTTTTCACAAGCAGTCGTATCGTGAACCAGCGCAAAGGGCCTGTGTGTGCATTTTTAAGACCGCAGCTTTGTCTGGCAAGTTATGGCCGTTGCCGTTCCCAGTCTTAAAGATGGAGCAAGTTTAGAAATCTAGCAAGATAAAAAATTATCTAGACTTTACGCCGATATGGTTGAGTAGGGCGTCTGCGGCATCTTCTCCGCTATTTGGTCCCTGGAGAGCCCCTTGACCGCCGCCAAACCCGAAAGGACTTCCGCCCCCGATGTTAGGTCGATAATACCCTTCGTCCCTGGAAGCGCTTTGTTTAATTTTTTGAGCCTCCTCCCAATGAGCATTTCTTGATGCCATAGCTACAGACGCCGCATGGCCATATAAGAAAGCTTCCGCCATCGTGGTTGCAACTTCTTCTGGAATATCTTTTACGCCATTAAGAGCTAGTGCCTTCATTACTGTTGAGAAATTCGAAGTCGCAGTCTTGATAATTTCTTTTGCGTACTTATCCTGCTCTGGGTTGCCGCTAAATGATAACTCGGGGTGTTTTGATTTTTGCACCTTCGCCATTGCATTCTCAACGCCTTTAGTAGCGATATTGGAAATGCTGTCTAGTCGTTGCTGCTCTTGTTTAGCAATTTTTAATTCATGCTCCCTACGAAGAGCTGCGTAGGACTCTTTGGGTTTTTGTTCCGCAGCAAGTCTTTCGTTTTGAAGAGCTTCTACTTGGTCAAGGATTTGTATGGCCTTTAATGCAGAAGGTGCATCGAAGTGCTCTCCTAAAATTCTATTACGCTCCTTCTTTGTTTCGGCATCGAGAGCTTCGTTAAAGATTGAAGCATCAACTCCGTAATCCTTAGCAAGTCTTCCTGCTTCTGCTTCAAGAGCTGCAAGTGGGGCGATATATTTATTTTGATACTCTTCAGAACCTTTTAAATTATGAAGCTCTTCGTAAGGTTTTAATTTTTCAATTTGCTCTTGGAAGGTATCTATTTTTTGCTTGATAGGTTCTGGTAGCTCTTCTCCAGCTTCAATTTTTTGTAAGCGTTCTTTATGAGCTGCTAATTCCTGCGTTGCTGCTTCTAGTTCTTTTTCTAGTGCGCTCGATTTCTTACTTAAAGCCTTGATACTTTCTTGTGGACCTATTGGCTTTTTAGTCTCGCCAGTGGAGCTAAGAAGTTCTTCAACTGTTGGCTCTTGCCCATCTTCTGCGCTTTGTGCCTCAGGAGGAATTGTTGGGTCGATGATTGGTTTAACCTGCGGCACTTGGGCAGTAGGTGGTGGGGTCATCGGAGTTGCCACTGATTCAACGGGAGCAGCAGGGGTTGGCGGAGCTGTAACTACGACCTGCTCTTTATGCTGATTCTGCATACTAGCCTCAATCGCTGAAAGCGGGTCTGCGCCCACGCTATTAAAGATTGCGTCTCTAGTGGGGATACCTAATCCAGGGTCTACGATACTAGGTGTCTGACCTTCCATGTCCAAATCCTTTTTCTCTTCTTAGTTTATCTGCTTCTGCTTTTGAAATTTCTCCAGACTCTTCGAGTCGTTTAATAGCGCCAAAGGTTGGAGCTGGAGGAGGTTCGTTGCTTGACCCGATGTGACGCTCTTCGAAAAAGAATAAGTCTCTTAGCGCCGAAACGTATCCTTCGAGATATGCGTTTCTTTGCTCTGGCTTTTCAGAATACGTCGCTGCAGTAACGCCTCCAAGCTCCATTAATGCAAATGGAATACCTTGAGCGCGAAGGTCATTAGCCCTACTCTTAAGATACTCTATACGATTTGAATCTTTTAAAAACGCATCTAGAGCAAAGTTTGACATACTTGTTTAAACAGTAGGTGGTGTAGGGTTTCTAGGGTCAAATCCGGCGACATTCAAAGTGTTAGCTTCTTGAGGTTCTATATCAAAGGGTGCAGGAGTTTGGCTACTAAAAGTTGACAAAGTGGAAGCTGGAGACTCTCCGCCTGTTTGTTGGGCCTTAATAGCAAGCTCTCCTTGGACTTTCTTATCTTTAATACGAAGCTCTGCCCTGGTCTTTTCTTCGAGGGTTTGAGCTTTAACCTCTTGCATCTCCTTACCACGCTGCAACTGATTAGCGAGTTTAATATTGGAGCGCTGTTCGTCACCTTGAACTTGCAGATTCTTACGCTCTTCTTCGCCAAGAACTTGCTGCGTAGCTTGAGCATCAGCTTCTTGTTGCTTCTGTTGGGCTTGAAGCATCTGTGCAGCTTTTCGCTTATTAAGATTTGCGTATTCTTGCAACTGATTAAACTGTGGAGCAATACCTGCCATGAAGTCACGAGCTAATGGATTAGCTCCTTCATACTGCATGTGCTGTCCGATGTGAGGAATTAGTAACTCGAAAATTGGCTGCGCTTGCATTGGGTTCATCTGCCCCTGAACTACTGCTTGCACTATCTCGCTTCCCTTTTGAATATGAAGAACTAAGTGTGCTTGTTGGTCATTGTCAGGAGAAAACAGCGCTGGTTGCCCAAGTATCATCAATCCGTTTTCTGTAGCAGCTTGAGAAGCTCCTCCAGTAATACGCTTCTTCTCTTCGTCTGACTCAATGTATGCGTCAATAAATTCTGGGCCTAATGCTGCAGAAACATACTGACGCTGAAAGGTATTCTGACCTTTAGTTCCGAAAGAATTTATTACCTCTTTCATTTCTTGAAGTCCGATTAACATGCCAACTTGAGAACCTGCCCCTGCGGTTCTAGTCATCGAAACATCAAGATGGTCTGGCATTTTCCAAGCATCTTCTGAATCTTTATTCATTTCAAAAATTTCAGCAGGAACGCCCTTAGCGACACATCGGTCCTTCCAGAGCTTTGCCATGTCGTACATTGGCCATCCTGGTTTTGAGTAGAACATCTTTGCTGTCATGTTGCGCAAAAGGCGGTCGGCGGTATGTTGAAAATGAGAGATATAGTTTTTTAATACGTTAAACTCTCTAAACGCTTGAAGACGTGCTTGAGTAGGAGAGATGCTTCCATTTCCTGGGTCTGGACTTCCTGGGTCTTGACCGGAATAAGTCATATTAAATTGCATCTCTCCTGCAAGATACTTAGCGGTTCCAATTGAAGCATTAATATTTGCTCCGATATTATTTTGAACTAAGTCGGCACTTCCAAGATTTGTAGCGCTCCCTGGGTTCCAACGAATTTGGTCAGTATCTTTAGTAGAAAGATTTGAGCCTTTAACAAAGATAGTGGTGGCGTTTTTGGCACCATCTACCGCAGAACACAGTAGCTGGATTTTAGCTTGAGCAAGTGAATAGCATTTGTGACCTAAGCCTCGATTTCCATGAAGAGTGCTTTCTCCTGGATTCATTGTGAAGATTACTAATGCTTCAGAGATATTTTTATATTGACTTGGCACACGATATAAGAAGTCTTCTTTGGTGCCTGCTGTCCCCATCACCTGGTCTCTAGTAAACATATAGTGAGAGACGGTGCCGTCGTATTCTTTTTGAAATTCTGAAATTACTCTAATGCTATCGCTAAAGGTTCTATCGATAAATGTGTCTCCGTTTAACATACGCTATTCAAATTCAAGCATGTCGAAACTTGAGACGTTAGCACCTTCAAAATTCTGAGAACCCCAATTAGTAAGTGCTCGACCTAGGACATCTAGATTCCAAGGAGACTTCTCTTTCTTTTCAAAAAATTTATAAAAACCCCATAGTTCCTGAATGGTCATCTCTGTTTCAACCATTACAATGGTTAGCTTATCTAAATCAGATTTGGCTTGCGATGGAACAAGGAATCTGTTGAGGTCTACTACTGTCCAGCGAGGGTCGCGCTCGTTAGTAAATACCACGGGCGATAAGCCAAACATCACGAGCTGTGATTGTAAGAACGCCATGTTAATTTGAAACGATGGCCAATAAGTATTAATTGCAAAGTCCCATTCTTGAGAAAGAATCTCTGCCCACTTAACTTTATCTGGACTATTGAACTGAGGAAGGTTGACTGTGAAGTTAACTATTGTTTGGGCATTAAATCCGATGTTCCAGTAAGACAGGCAGGCTCTTTCAAAGATTGCTCTGAAAGACATATCGTTAAAATTACTCATGTGAGAAAGACCTGCCGCGTCAATCTCTGATTGGTCGTAAGGAGGATTTCCTTGAACTAAACCATAAATTTCTGCATAGGTTGTAATTCTAGCTAGATGGTCAGCTCTCATGCGAGTATAAATACTGCGAGAAGCGGTGACGCTTTTAATTATTTCTGCTGGAGCTTTAAACTTGCCGTCTTGCTCTTCTTCAACTTTAGCAATCTCTGGGTCTGGATTCATTTCTTTTCTTCCTTAAGTTGCCAACAATTAACTTTTTCCATTTCAGGTTTCCACTGCGGTTCGAGCTTAAATGGTCCTGCCACAAAGACCTTCGCTCTTAGAGGGCAGCTACATACTGCGCAACTTCCAAGTTCGTTATGAAGAGCTACTCTTCGGTTGCCTACCATCTCTAAAGCAACTTGGTCGGACCATTGAACAAAGGGTCCTTTGTCAGGAAAGTAGTTATTGGGACATTTAACGCATTGGTTAGCTCTTTCATTTGCAACTTCATCAGTAACGAAATCTCCCTTTAGCCACTTAACGACAAGAGCTACTCCGCCAAAGACAGAAGTCCTAAATCCTCTTGCAAGTTTCATAGGTAAACATAATCCCTCATTTTCAGGTAAGCTGCACCAGTAATTCTCCAGGACCACATCTAAGTGCTCGATTGGAGGGAGTTGGTTTTGTATTCTATAGTTTTTGATTTGCACGATTAACCCTTCTCGGCTACCACTTTGAAAGAGTCGCCGCTTATCTGGGTCGCTAAAAATAAATCGCTTTGGAACGCAAAAAGGCTTTAGTCGATTAATAATATCTGTCATGCCAAATTCTGATTTAAATAACCTGTCAGAGAAAGATAAGCTTCATTACTACCTCGCTAAAAAAGAAGGATGGGATATCGACTTCGACTCTCAAGCCCCCAGAGGTGTTAACCCCTTTTCTATAATACTTCCTAACGGAGACCGCTACGGGTTAGTTCACCCTTTTACTATTCACTTGGGAATCTACCGAGATGCCACTGAGGTAAACGAAAAGTTCTACCACATGAAGGCGGCACATGATTACTTGTGGCCGCATTATGCTGCAACTTGGCATGACTGGGATGAACAGAAATTCTATGCCCACTGCCAGGGTTATAAGATAACAGGGCTTGCAGGAGGTGGGGGGACTACAAAATCGCACGGGACTGCTAGGGTGGTGAATTTATTTTTTATTGCATCGCCAAGGAAGCGCTCTGTCATAGTTTCATCCACAACGCTGGCTTCGTTAGAAGGAAGAATCTGGGGATACGTTGTTAAGCTATTTGAAGAGATGGCTCTTCCTTTGATGCAAGACTATAGCATCGTCGGAGGACAGAACCCTAGAATCCAGCACAAGTCTGTTAAGAATAAAATTCATGGGATGTTTGCTATTCCTGTTAAAGATTCTGGCAAGGACGATGCGTCAAGTGCAAAGACATTATCTAACGCAGTAGGTCGTCACCCTGATGATACAATGATAGTAGTATTGGATGAAGCTCCATTTCTAACTGCCAAAATTGTTGATGCAATTCCAAACTGGGAAAAAGGTATTAGACCTGGAAGTTTGCAAATCTGGGCGCTTGGAAACTCCGATGATAAGAACGATTTACACGGAGCACTTTGTACTCCAAAGAATGGTTGGGATTCTATTCAATGGGGAAGAGACACTATTTGGGAGACTACAAGAGCTAACTCCATTTGTATTTATTTCAATCCGTATGAGTCTCCGGCGATAACTGAAAAAGACCCAATTAAAAAAGCAAAGCTTGGACAGTTCCTAATTACTGAAGCAGGGATTGAACAGAACAAACGCGATTACGGAGAGGGCTCAATTAACTTCTGGAGGATGTGTTTAGGATGGTGGCCTCCAGGAGAATCAAGTCCGACGCTAGTAACTGAGCAATTCTTAACAGAACAGCAAGTAATGACTGATGCGGAATGGAGTGGCTTCTATCCGCTTTATATTGTGGCAGGACTTGATAGTGCATTAACAGTTGGGGGAACTGGAGCGAAGTTAAGCTTTGGTATCGTAGGTCATACGATGGAGGGGAGGCTGTGTATTGATTTTAAGGGAATGGATTTATTGTTTGATATAGAAATCCTACCTACTGCAGAACATGGCAGCAAAGAAAAGCAATTATCTGAAAAAGTAATTAGTAAGTTGATTGCATTTAACTGCCCATTAAGTTGTCTTGCAATGGATTGCACTGGATTAGGGCAGGCATTAGGGGAACTACTCTCGATAAAATACAAAGAAAAAATGGGAGTGGTTCAGCAACCATTTAGGATTCACGCTTCTAGACAGGGCGCTGGAAAAGAAATGGAGAACGACCCAAACATTTTGGTTTATTCCCCTACGGAACTTTGGACGAAGTTTAAGAGCTACGTTACTGCAAACCAGGTCAGAGGTTTAGATAAGGTGAGCCGCGACCAGATGAAGAACAGGTTGTTGCTAAAAAGTGGTGACAAGTATGTCCTAGAATCAAAGCAAGCTTTTAAGGCAAGAATGGCTTCAATAAATCCCGGTCTTGCTCGTTCTCCTGACGAAGCAGATGCTCGGATTCTAACGCTACTTGCAGCGTTTCTTCGCTATGGGTTTTCTCCAAATCAGATTCGAGAAGCCCCAAAGGAGAGAAGCTACGATGATTGGATAAATGAGAAGATGAGGGCTGTGGTTGCGGAACGTCAAGGGCATGTGATGACTTCTCAAGGGCAGCTAGTTCCGCAAGAAGTAGGGCGAGTTGGTTTAAAGGCAAATTTTGTAAAGCCACTGGAAGCGAATTTACCAGCTCGAAAAAGGCTAGGTTCTTAG
>CAYLOB010000035.1:0-2656 GCA_964385205.1 uncultured Candidatus Saccharibacteria bacterium
TTATTCCTAATTCAATTTCAGTTCCACCAGGCTTATACTACGTAAAAGTTTGTATGTATGTTGAAAGTCAAAAACTTTGTTCGCAATCTGTAAGTCAGGTACGAGTACTATCAAACTCTTCGGACATCAGTTCTGATAGCGTTCCTCCTGTCATCACTGATGTTAGGTCAGAAGTTGCGGGTGATATTGTTGTGTTTAGATTTAAAACAAATGAGGATGCCCGACCTTCTGTAAGACCACAAGTTATGGTTCTTCACTTAACCCATCTTGGTCATATAGTAAGGATCACTATGTGGCAGTTAGAGATCTTGAACCAAACACAACCTATCATTTCAAGGTCGGTGCGACAGACAAAGCAGGTAATATAGCTTACTCAAATGATTATGTCCTTAAGACATCTGTAGTCTTAATTGAGGATAGAACAGCCCCTCGAGTGTCTGACGTTTCAATTATTAGTGGAACTCTCGGATCAGATACTGTTGGACTAAGTTGGAGAACAAATGAAGAGGCTAATACCCAAATTGCTTATAACGAAGCTAGTTCAAATGAAATTAAGACTCAAAATGTCGGCACAAAATCTCTTGAACACGGTGTGACACTTAAGAACCTTACACCAGGAAAACAATATTACTTTAAAGTTTACGCTGTTGACGCAAATGGAAATTCAAACAACGGGTCAATAACAAGTGAGTTTACAACTCGTCCACCTCAAAAGATTACAGGAGGAAATGTTGTCGCTTCATCTGTTGCACAAGGAGGAACAATTACTCTCACACTTACATCACTTAGTCCACTTACGTCTGATCAGATTTCTACACTCTATTTGGAATTACTTGGTACCAACGTTCCACTCCCTCTTGAGAAGGTAAGTGCGTCAGGAAATACAACCACTTTCACAGTTACTATTCCATCAAATATTCCTGCTAAAACATACGATGAAATGATTTTGGCTGACAGAATAGGTAATTTGGACTGGTTCTTTGACGGTTCATTAACTGTGACTTCTCAGAATACAATAAATTCAAGTAAAGCAAACCAACTTGCAAATATTCGAGAAACACTTAAAGGGTTACTCGAAGAACTAAGTAGAAGACTGAAAGAAGGGAACTAATTAGAGTAAAAGAAACCCCCCCGTCCACCTTGATGGACGGGGGTTTTACTTCTAAGGTTTGCCTGAAAGCATGATATTATATGGTTAAGAAAATGATTTATTCATGAAGTGCCTTGTGGCTAAGCTAGCGAGGAAATGAAAACAGAGTTTGAGGGGATACGGAAGAAGAAAATTTTATTATTTAATTCTATTTTGATGTCTAAAAAAAATATTGCTATTGGAGTTGTTGTACTTTCACTGATTACTGGTGGTGTGATTTTTCAAGATGAATTGAAGTTTATAATATTGAATGGAATAGATAAGGATTATACAGCGAGTGTAAGTAGTGTAACAACAAGTGACCAGAATTATGTTAAAACACAACCGCTTGAGATTCAGAAAGGTACAACAGGCACAGTTACAAATAAAGCAGTTGTAAATGACACTTCAGGAATAAAGGGTGGACCTGTTTCTAATACGGGTACTGTGAATGTTTCAGGAGTTCAGAGTGGGATACTTGAAATAATTGATGTTGCTAGTGCTCGAAGTGCAGTGTCATATCTAAGACAAATTGATGCAATGCTTGCTGGAAACTTTGCGGTTTTGGCTTCTAACTATACGTCACCTTCAAGTTGGTACACTAATTTAATAACTTTCCCTAAAACTAAAAGGAATACTGTATGGCCAGAAGGTGTAAAAATTGTACTTGATATTCAAGACGGGCAGGTTTCTTCAATACAGGTTAATACACCAGAATGTGTTAAGTCTGTAGAAAAAACTGATATAAAAAGCAATACAAGTCTTTCTTCTATTGTAGAGGGTCTTAAAAAAACAGGGGGAGATTGTTTAGTTTTGGCTACAGTTAAGTCGATCATTCCTTTTATGGGGGTACCCATGTCAGTTTGGAGTAAGGATGGCGGTAAAACAATTGATAGGGATTTCATGGATAGTGTTGCTCGGGGAGGTGGAGTTACTGAAAACGGTAGCGGAGGTGATCCAGAAGGTGCAATAAGGAGAATGCATGAAAATTTTCAAAACCCTAGTTTAAAATTTGTTTGCGAAGAAGTAATAGATACTGAAAATGGTGTTAATGGTTTTTGTTCATCACTCGCGACTTATACAAATGACGCTTCACACGACTGTTCGATGGTGCTTGAAGGGCCCAAAGGTGATCATGATGTCCGGGTTACTAAGGTAACAAAAACCAGAGATGGATGTGAAATAGAAAATGAAGATACCGGTCAACAGGGAGATAGTGATGCTCATAATACTCCTGCAAATCCTGGGAATCAGAAATGGTCTCTGGGAACTGGCGGTTTTACTTTAATGAGTACTCCTAAACCAAGGGAAAAGAAAATTTATAATTCATATAAATTTAATAAAGCTTATGCTGTGTGCTGTGCTGTTGAAGCTAGGTAGTTTTTAAAGAATAAACAAAACCCGTTTGCCCACGGCTGACGGGTTTTTATATTATTCAAAATGAAATACTTTTTTATTCTTTAGTTTTTGAGATAGGAGTGGGAATGTCAAAAGATCTGGGTCATAGTTAATAATTTTACGAGCTTC
>CAYLOB010000035.1:2666-7375 GCA_964385205.1 uncultured Candidatus Saccharibacteria bacterium
CTCGGCTTCGTTCAGGGTCGGGATGATGATCGAGAGCTTCATTTCGTGCTGCCTCCACCATTTTTAAATTCTGTATTGCTTCCATGCCGATGTCGGAAATACCCCATTGCTTACCTCCACCAAGTTCACCAGCCCCACGAAGTTTCAAATCAAGTTCTGCGAGTTCAAAACCGTCTTTTGCATTCTTAAATGCTTTTAGTCTTTCGATAGTTTTTTCACTTTTTGAATCTGCAAATACAAAACAATAAGCTTGATGGTTTCCCCGAATCACTCGTCCACGTAGTTGATGGAGTTGTGAAAGTCCAAATCGTTCCGCACCTTCAATAACAATAAGGGTTGCGTTAGGAACATTTACACCAACTTCAACAACCGAAGTTGCGACAAGAACATCTATTTTCTTTTCTTTGAAATCATTCATAATTTTTTCCTTTTCTTTTGGAGTCATCTTGCTATGAAGAATCCCAATTTCATATTCAGAAAAAACTGATTTTTTGAGTCGAACAGCCTCTTCTTTAACTGACTTTGCATAGAGCGCTTTTATTTTGTCAGGATCAGGCTCATCAATACGTGGACATATAACATACACCTGTCTGCCGGAAACTAATTCTGATCTTATCTTTTCGTACACTTCGTTTCTCTTTTGGGGAGTAATAATTTCAGTAATAATTTGTTTTCTTCCTGTTGGCATCTGGTCGAGAAGTGAAAGGTCAAGGTCTCCGTAAATAGTGAGAGCAAGTGTTCGTGGTATGGGAGTAGCAGTCATTGAAAGTAGATGGGGAATGAGTCCGTCTTTACGTGCTAGTCGTTTTCGTTGATCGGTCCCAAATCGGTGCTGTTCGTCAATAATAACAAAAGCTAAATTTTTAAATTTAACCGATTTTGAAATGAGCGCATGAGTTCCAATGAGTATGGAAATCTCACCGTTCGCCACCCATTTTAGAAGTTGTGCTTTTGAAACTCGCGTACCATTTTCAGGGTCTACTTTTGATGGAAACTTTTTACATACTGATCCTGTTAAAAGTCCGATAGGAATATTTAGTCCGCGAAAAAGTTCAATAAATGATTTGAAATGTTGTTCTGCTAAAATCTCAGTTGGAGCCATGTATGCAGTTTGAAAGTGGCCAAAGTCTTTTCCATCTGGGTGGTTCTCAGTTACTGCAAAAGTGGCTGTTGCGGCAACTGCGGTTTTTCCACTTCCAACATCTCCTTCAAGGAGTCTGGCCATTGGTGTCCCTTTTTTGAAATCTTCAAGAATTAATTTTATTGTTCTTTCTTGAGCTTCTGTCATCTTAAAAGGAAATCTTGAAACAAATTTTTTAACTGACTCTTCAGTATGAATGAGTTTTGGAGATTTAAGTTTTGAGTTTTCTAACCTCTCTTTTTGTAAAATAAGTTGAATAAGAAAAACTTCTTCAAAGGCAAAACGTTTTCTGGCGGCAGTTCCGTGGTCTTTGTTTTTTGGTGAATGTATCCATACTATTGCACTCGAAAGAGAGGGAAGACTGTATGTTTGTAAAATTGATTCTGGAATATAATCTCTGATGTTTTGTAAGGTTCCTGATTTGAAAACTTTTTGGAGTGTGTGAAAAATCCAATTTGAAGTCACTCCACGAGTTTCATTGTATACAGGATAGAGAATCTGTTCTGATGAAGAAACGCCAAAAAGAGAATCGCCGACAGTTGTTGGAAGTTTTGAAATTTGCTCGATTTGTGGGTTTGATATATAAAAGCTACTGTTACGTTCAGCGACAACACCTTCTACTTTTACAAACACATCATCCTTAAGCATTTTAGCTATGTAAGGTTGATTAAACCACACCAAGTTAATCTTACCTGTTTCGTCCTCTAACACTCCACTAGCTCTAGGAATTTTAGATTTAAATCCTTTTTCAGTTTTTAGATTTGTTATTCGACCAAAAAGTATTACTTTTTCTCCTTTAACAATATTTCGAACTGACTCTGATTTGGAAGTATCTGCATATCGAACGGGAAAATACCAAAGTAAATCTCTAATAGTTTCGAGTTTCAGTTTTTTGAGTCCAAATTTATGTTCAAAGTCGAGTCGAAAACAGTCTTCAATTCGACTATTAAGAGTTATTGTTTGCATTATTTACCTCGTATTTACGAGCAAACATCATTGCTATAATCATTAGTAGAAACGCAGAAAGAGCCATAAATGGAATCGTAATGTATCCAAGTCGGAGTACAAATAATTTACTACAACTAACACTGTATCCCACCGCTGAACAAGGAAGAATGGATGTGCCTGTTAGTTGAAGAATATAATGATTAAGGGCGAGTAGGGCTCCGACTACAGAAAGCCAAATACTGTATGTTGCAAACTTATAATCACGTTTAAATAGTGCTATACCTAGAAGTAGTACTTGAGGATACATTGCGATTCTTTGTAACCAACAGAATTTACATGGTTCGTAGCCAAGTATGTCTGAGTAAGTAAGGCTTCCAATAAGTGCGATAGAGCCTACAATAAACGCAAGAAGAAGTGAATTTTTTGCTATAAAGGAAAATAAAGGGTGTGACGGGTTTTTCCTGTGTTTAATGTAAATAAAAACGAACACAACAACAAGTATTTGTGCCAAAACTGTAAGGGTTGTGAGAATGTTGTTTACAATGTTTGCATCCATAAAATATTAATTATTTATTCAGTGGGTAAAGTACATCCAGTTTTTTCTACTAGTGTTGCGAGCGGAACTTCACCTGTAAGTTTTGATCCATCTGCAAAAATCCATGTTGGATAGGATTCTATTTTTGCTTCTTTACATACATCAACTTGACCTTTACCGTCAGCTGTAGAACATTCTACATATGGAAGTTTCTCTGACCACTCAAACATTTCTTTTTGTTTTTGGCAGTGAGGACACCAGAATGCTCCGTAAAATTTCGCCCCTTTTTCACTGAGACACATTGCTAAGCCATCGTATTTGATTGATTTTGTTGCTGTTTTCTCTAATAATGCAACACCTCCAACTATCACTAAAACTGCAATAATAATACCTATGATATATTTTGTTTCTGTTTTCATCCGGTAGTGAAAATTAGTATTGCTTAAAAGCTTTGACTAATTTTGAATTAAATTCCTAATAAATAATTTACCTTAATCTTTAAGAATGAATCCGATGTTTATATTTATACTAATTTCTACTACCGGATTCATATTATGAATTATAGCACTTTTTCTTTTCGAGAAAAGCTTCTATTTACGCCACAAATCCCAAACTTTTCCCGCTACATTTATAGGTTCTCCTTCAAGTGGGAAGTGATGAAGGTTTATAAAAGGTAAGGAGTTTGCTTCAATAATACCCCAAAATTGTTCGTCAGGATCTTTTTCAATATCTGGAATAATAAAATCAAAACCAACAACTGGGGCATTTAGTATGTCACCCGCCTTTTTTAAGTAGCTGATAGTTTTTGGATGTGTCCTTGGACTGTCTTCTGCTGCAAAACCTCCATACGATGTTCCAATTTTTTCTGAAAGGTCGATAGTGTGGTTTTTTTCCAGAACTGAATCAAGTGCGAAACCAAGTCGAGCTAAAAATTCATCCAGTTTTTTTGTGATAATTACATCTTTAACTCTCAGATCTTTTTCTTTATTTTTTTTCTCTATAAGAGCTCTTATAGAGAGGGAGCCATCACCTGTTATTCTTGGCGGATCTCCTCGGAGAATTCCGACAATTTCGCCACCGACGTACGTAGCACGATACACACTTCCCATAAGCATTTCCTCAACGACTACATACATGCAAAGCTCTTTGGCTACTTTGTAACCATGGCGCAATTCTTCTTCTGTCTGAATGAATGTAACAGTATGTCTGCCTCGACTACCAAGTTCTGGTTTTACTATTACAGGTTTTCGAATTTGTTTAAAAATATTTAAGGCTTGCTTAAATGTGGTCACTCTTCTGCCATCAGGAACCGGTACACCTGCACCTACCAATTTTTTCTTAAGTAACCATTTGTCGTCCATCCACGAATATGATTTCTGAGGGAGCCATGCTGGAATAGGTAGACTTTCAAAATATCTCCACGCCCCTTTTACTTTCGCTCTATATTGTTCGACTGGTTTGTCGATAATAACAAACTGTTCCATTTGGATACCACGTTTTATTGCTTCGTCCCAAATTACTTTTGAACGTTCTGTAAAGGCAAGTTCTGGATTTGTATTAAGTCGTATGAAACGAAGTGTTCTAAAAAACCATATATACGGTGTGAGAACAATTTTTGCAAAGTTTCTAAAAAGTGGGATATCAAAAATAGAGACAATGCGAACCAGCGGAGCAATAGGAATCGAAATTGTTTGCATAACAAAAGCTCGAGTGTGATTGATGGGATTATTCCCGCAATATAAACATTTTTCTTTTTTAGACATGAAAAGTTTTATGAATCTTGATATTTGTAATTTTTGGTTTCACTCCTGTGATTATTTCCATGAACTCATCCATCATAGCATCGATTGTTTCTCCAATCGTCTGATCGTGTATAGCTCGAATTACACCCCCGGTAGGAGAATGAATCAAATCTTTTTCTGGATCAGTTCCATATAACATTACATCAATCAAGCTTGCGGGAAAAGTTTGATCTTCTTTTGTTATGCCAACAAGTGTGAATTCGCCAGAAAAAATATCCGTTCTAGGATTTTCAGTTTTCTCGCCAGCCTCCACTGATGTTTTTTTCCAAGCATTCAAAATGTC